>JAJONN010000019.1 GCA_021323455.1 Alphaproteobacteria bacterium
CGCGGGTGGCGGTATGATGGGCGGCGGTGGCATAGGTGTTGGCGGCGGTATGATGGGCGGCGGCGGCATAGGCGCGGGTGGCGGTATGATGGGCGGCGGTGGCATAGGCGCGGGTGGCGGTATGATGGGCGGCGGTGGCATAGGCGCGGGTGGCGGTATGATGGGCGGCGGCAGCATAGGCGTGGGTGGCGGCACCATAGGCGCAAGTAGCAGCATGGGTACGGGAACAGGCGGTGGAGGGTTTATAAGCCGTTTCAAAGAAAGGAGAGCGCAAAAGAAAGCAGAAAAGGCAGCGAAGAAAGAAGCAGAGCAACAACAAAACAACCAAAACAACCAAGGTCATTCGCAACCAGAGCATCCAGAAGGCAACAAGCCAGAGCATAGGAATAAGCCAGAACATGGACACACACCAGAGCATGCTAACAAGCCAGAACACGGGCACACGCCGGATCATGCTAACAAGCCAGAAACCGCCCATGCCTCAGAGAAGACCCATAAACCAGAACATGGGCACGCCCCAGAGCATGACAAAAAGCCAGAAAACGCCCATGCCTCAGAGAAGACCCATAAACCAGAACATGGGAACTCTCCAGAGCATGACAAAAAGCCAGAAAACGCCCATGCCTCAGAGAAGAGCCATAAACCAGAACACGGGCACGCACCGGAGCATGCTAACAAGCCAGAAAACGCCCATGCCTCAGAGAAAACCCATAAACCAGAACATGGGCACGCCCCAGGGCATGACAAAAAGCCAGAAAACGCCCATGCCTCAGAGAAGACCCATAAACAAGAACATGGGAACTCTCCAGAGCATGATAAAAAGCCAGAACATGCCCATGCCTCAGAGAAGACCCATAAACAAGAACATGGGCACGCCCCAGGGCATGACAAAAAGCCAGGACATGCCCATGCCTCAGAGAAGACCCATAAACAAGAACATGGGCACGCCCCAGGGCATGACAAAAAGCCAGGACATCCACAAGGCCACACTGCAGCACATCCAACAACACACTCACCAGCTCATACAACCCAGCCACACCGCCCAAAACCTCCTCCTCCACCCAAAAAGCCTCTCGGTCAACGCATGAAATCTTTTATGAAACGCTGATGACGATGGGAAGGCAGTTACGGGCTTTTTTACGCCAATATGAGAGAAAAAGACCGCCAATTGTATTAAACGACAGCAAAATTCACGTATCCTTAATATATTTTAGATATGGTTACAGTAAATATCCTTAATGGAACGGGGTTCATCTATGATGATAAACTATTTAAAATATATAGCTACTTATGTCCTGTTGCTGCCGTTTTCTCAAAATGGAACGGCTGATAGCGTTGATCTTCCTAATCCCCCTGAATATATTGATACAAGTAAGGATCGCCCTCAGGTAAACGAGGAAAGCAGTCCTGATCCTGCGGAGGAGGCAGCGACACCCCGCTTGCCGCCCGCTCCTGCGCCTTTTCAACAGCCTATGGTTGATGATCCCTCTTCCATCGACACACCGACACGTCAAGGCCAAACAGCCGAGCAACACGCCATCCAAACCGAATTCCAGGCTAAAGCCCTCGAACGGGCTATCAAACGGCAAGCCGCCCAGATTAAAGATGCCCAGCAGCAAGCTGATCAAGAAGATGCCCGGCAAAAGGCTTTTTATGAAAACTCGGCCCGTCAATCTCAAACAGAGGCGCAAGACGCCACACCCACAAGCCATCCAGAACAGCCTCTTGCCACCCAGGAGCAAGACCCCATCGCTAGAATAGAGGCTAAATTAGAAGACATTCAGCTCAAAGTACAAACCATGGAAAGTCAAACAAATATGGGAATCGCCGGCATTCAGGCTCAATTAGCGGAAATTCAAGCCAAAATACAAGCTCCTGAAAATCCACAAGATAAGGGGAAACGCGTTTCCGATCTGCAAGAGGGTCAACCTGTCAGCCACTCTTCTCCAGACGAGCATGGAAATAGTATCCATGATAATGGTCAAAAACCAGAAAGCGACCTTGATAAAGGATAAGCTCAGTCGCTATCAAGAAGGAGATAACAACCGCCTGAGAACAGCATTCAGGCATTGAAGGCCAAGGGGCGTTGCCTTAAGCGTGGTTTCCGTCAGGATTAGATAACCACTGTCAACCAATATATTGAGCGCCGCTGAGTTCATAACCGTATTTTCCAAAAAAGGAAAACTGGAAAGCTGAATGCCGGAAGTCAACCGCAACCCCATCATCAAAGCTTCTGTGGCTTGTTCTTCAGAAGAGAGGCAAAGGGACTCTTCCTCCCCAGACCCATTCATCACAGCTGTCATCCACGTCTCTGGCGCCCGGTACTGCTTTGTAGCAAATTTTCTGCCCGCTAATGTTATCCGGCCATGGGCGCCAGGGCCGATGCCAGCATAATCCTCATAATGCCAATAACTCAAGTTATGGCGAGATTCACAGCCAATTTGGGCATGATTGGAAATTTCATAAGCCGGCAAACCTGCAGCCGTCATCTGGCTTTGTGTCAGCTCAAATAAATCAGCCGCCAGGTCTTCGCTTGGTATAATGAGGTCGCCCCGTTCATACATCGGCGCAAAAGCTGTGCCAGGCTCAATTGTGAGTTGATAAAGCGACAGGTGTTCTGTTCCAAAAGATAAGGCCTGGGTGAGTTCTTGTTGCCATGCATCCAGGCTTTGGTGGGGCCTGGCGTAGATTAAGTCAAAAGAAACGCGCTCAAAGATATTTCTGGCTGTTGTGATGGCAGCCATTGCTTCGTTTGCATCATGCTGACGGCCCAATTGCTTCAAGTCCGCATCATTCAACGCTTGAACGCCAATGGAAACCCGATTGACACCTGCACCTCTCAAATCCTGGAACCGGCCCACTTCAACAGAGTTGGGGTTAGCTTCCAGGGTAATCTCCAGGCTTGAGGTTGCCGGCCAATAGTACAACGCTCGATTGATCAAAGCACCAACAGTTTGAGGGCGCATCAAAGATGGCGTTCCCCCTCCAAAAAAAATACTGGTCAGTTGCCGGGCCCCGATGCGCTTTGCGGTATGGTCCAGTTCTTTCAGAAGCGCTTCCTCCCATGAGTCTTCATCAAGGGAAGCTCGGACATGGCTATTAAAGTCACAATAAGGGCATTTTGACAAACAAAACGGCCAGTGAATATAAAGGGCAAGGGGCTGGAGTTTATGCATGCGAACCAAAGCACGCCCGCATCAAGTTTTGGATCGCACAAGTCCGATGAGAGATGCGTTGTTTTTGGGCAGCGGGCATCTCAGCATAGGTAATCGCATACCCTTCAGGAATGAAAATGGGATCATATCCAAACCCCCCGCGCCCTCGCGGGGGAAAGGTTAAATGACCATAAGCTTTTCCTTCCACGCTCACCTCAAACCCATCTGGCCAAACAAGGCTCAAGGCGCACACAAAATAGGCGGAAAGGTCTTCTTTATCCGCCATTTCTTGGGCAACGCGGTTGATGGCATAAGAAAAGTCACGGTTTCCTTCCGGCGTTTGCGCCCATCGCGCCGAATAGATACCTGGCTGCCCATCCAAGGCCGGAATGACAAGCCCTGAGTCGTCCGCCAAACAAGGAAGACCACTCGCTTTCATACATGCGACAGCTTTGAGATGGGCATTTTCCTTAAATGTCAGCCCGGTCTCATCAGGTTCTGCCAGTCTCAAGGCAGCAGCAGAAGTTGTGATAATTTGCAAAGGCCCCAACATGTCTGCGATTTCACGGATTTTACCTGTGTTGTGGCTTGCAATAAGAAGCTTAGGCTCTTGAAATAACCGCATTTTGGCGTCCTTTTCTGATTTTTTTTCTTGGATGCTCTCAAAATTCTTCATAGATATCTTTACGGTGCTTAATAGCGATGACAAAAACTGTTCTTATACTTGCATCTATTCGGTAAACAATACGGTAATCACCCACCCTTAAACGACGGTGCGCTTTCAAGCTAGCTATAACGTAAGGGTTTTCCAAAACCGACCGGATCCGTCATCAACCTTTCTTCAATAGCTTTCTTGATCATATTTCTAGCTGTTTTGGGTAAGTCCGGAATATCCTCTTCAACAACAGATGTCAAATACTCTATGTTATAAGTCTTATTCTTTCCAAACATCATCGTGCTTAACCTTCTTTGTTCTTTCACGATCACGAATTTCTGCAATAGCTGATAAAACCATATCCTCACGGCGTTCAAGCGCTTCAAGGATGAGTTCTTTCGCAAGGCTTGATACGGACTTATGTTCCTGATTTGCCAATTGGGCAAGAAGACAGGCTGTGGTTTCTTCAAAAGTAATATTAACCCTTGGGTTCTTTGTCGGCATTCTTGTGTCCCTCAGAATAACTTCATAATGCACAGCTAAAGTGTAACACCTTTACATCACCAAGGCAATTTCCTTAATGAGGGAAGCTTCGTAAAAAAAGCGCCCCCATTTTAAAGGGACGCTTTTCTCAAACTACAGAACCATACATTATTAGAGGTCAATTATTGATTAGTGAGGTCTTTCTCTTCTGATTGTTCTGAAGCTTGGGGATCCTTTGCCATGCGTTTATCTAACATTTCTTGCCAAGCAGGACACGCTGCGAGAGGACGCTGATCTCCATATTCCCTAACCACGTCTTCAATTGGACGACGCAGGTCTGCTGGCAGGATACCTTGAGGCGTATTGTTTCTGGTCAATTGCCGAAAATAAAGAATGCGATTTGTTCTGTCACGCTGGAATGCCTCAAATGCTAATGGTAATTGATCAAACCCGTATTGCTTGACCAAAACAGCCAGAACATAGCCATCCTCTGCCGCCAGAGAAGCGCCTACCCCTGCCCAAGGTTGTATTCCATGAATAGCGTCACCAATCAATACGGCGTTATCTATCCCCCAACGCTGAAGCGTTAAAGGATCACGCTCCAGAAAGAATCCAGCATACTTGAATTCAGTTGTTTGGTCGACAAGTTGTTTTGAATAAGTATCCCCGTCTTCTTTGTTCACCAACGCATGGGCTAAGGCCCTAACATTGGCTTGAGACTCCCAAAATGCCCTGACTTCTTCTTGGTTACCAGGTTTCCCCTCATCGGGATATACAATTGCCCACCATGTCGTCAAGGTTTCATCGAAATTTTTATAACAGCAGGAAACGGTTGTAAAATATTGGCTGCAGATAATATTAAATTTATTTTCAGTAATGATTTTCGTTTGGCCGGGTATAGTACCATATATAATATTAGCGCCTACGTGGGCGGCTTTATGATCGTCAAATAATAGCGCCCGGACTTTGGAACGTATCCCATCCGCTCCGACAAGAAGATCTACATTCTCGAAAATTTGGCCATTTTTAAAATGTAATGTCTTCTTCGTTTGTTCTGAAGTGACCCGATCTAATTGATGTCCCCAATGAATGATATCTTTACCTTGCGTTGCAAGTAATAACCGATCTTGGAGTAGTTTCATAAAAACTCCCCGGTTTACCCAATACGGAGGGATCTTGTGGGTAGCCCCACTTCCAGACCCGGAAGCAATACCAGCGTACATGCCCTGGCTGTTTTGAATTATTTCTTCCACTGCCAACAGTGGATTTCCTCTATTATCCACAACCTTATGAGCAAGTGTCAGATAACCATATTGCTGCAACTCAGGCGTCATATCCTGCCCTTACTCAGATTAAAACCATCATCCTTTTCAAACATGTGAATATCAACTTCATCACCAAATTTTTCCAAGAATGCTATGGCTTGGACGATGCCTGCTACACCAGCGCCGATGATGGCTATATTTTTAGGTTTTTCTCCTGCTTGTGCATCATACTCAAGAGAAGCCAAAGGAGCTTCCATACCTCTTACACCAGGAAGTAATGCAAAGATAATTATGGTAAGAAAAGATAACATAAAACTTAACCATTTGTTTTTTTTCATTTTATATTTACCTCAAGTTTATTTATTTTATTAATAATAATTGAAATGAGGAGACGCATATGGTCGGGACTTAAAAAGCCATTAGCTACGTAATTTGCCAGATCTATTTACCTTATTTAGATCCCAAGCTGTCGTCGCTACTTGGCCAATTCACACCCAATAGCGATATGTTGCCCAACATAACAGGTGGCATCTTAAATCATAAGTTAAACCTACTATATAAGCAAAAAAGTCGCGGCTGAAACCCGCAGAAATTTTAGGGATCAAGTCAGAAACTAAAGATATCCGCAGCAGACCTTAAGGCTTACGCCCAAGTCGAACGCAGGGGAAGAAATTCTCTATCCAATTTTCAAAACTTCCCGCTGCTGCCTGATAAGCTCCTCAACGCCCGACCGGGCAAGCTTCAGCATTTGCCCAAAAGCCTCATCGCCGAAAGAGCCTTTTTCAGCTGTCGCTTGAATTTCAACCAGATTGCCAGAGCCGGTAATCACAAAGTTAGCGTCAACTTCAGCATTTGAATCCTCTTGATAGTCAAGGTCGAGAAGGGCTTCCTCTTTTAAAACGCCACAAGAAATCGCGGCAACCTGGTCAATAATGGGCATTTTCGCCAACGTTTTATTTTTAACCATTTTTGCCAAAGCCTGGTGCATGGCCACGTAAGCGCCTGTAATGCTGGCTGTTCGGGTACCCCCATCAGCCTGAAGGACATCGCAGTCAATCCGGATTTGCCGCTCCCCAAGCAAGGTTAGGTCAATAACAGCCCGTAATGACCGTCCGATCAGGCGCTGGATTTCTTGCGTCCGACCAGACTGTTTTCCTTTAGAGGCTTCTCGGTCCACCCGCTGGTGGGTTGCGCGCGGCAACATCCCATACTCAGCTGTAATCCACCCTGACCCTTTGTTCCGCAAGAAGGGGGGAACTTTCTCTTCAACGGTTGCTGTACAAATCACATGCGTATCCCCAAATTTGACAAAACAAGAGCCTTCAGCATATTTTGCATAGTTGGGACCTAAGAAAACAGGTCGTAATTCATAGGCTTTTCTTTTATCCGTGCGCATGCTGGCTTGTTCCCTCCCCTTGACGATTTCTTGTTTTTTTACTACATGTTAGAGATGAATGAAAGGCTAAAACATGTCATTGACTGTTGCAGAATTAAATAAACGCTCGATTGATATATTTCGGGAATTGGTGGATGCCTATGTGGAAACGGGGGAACCTGTTGGGTCCCGGACTTTGTCCCGCCGACTAAAGGCGCCCTTGTCTCCTGCGACCATCCGAAATGTCATGGCCGACTTGGAAGAGGCTGGCCTTTTATATGCCCCACACACGTCTGCTGGCCGCCTTCCCACAGAAGCTGGCTTGCGTTTCTTCGTTCACGGATTACTGGAAGTGGGAGACTTGAGTGAAGGAGACCGGACTTACATTGAGCAGCGATGCACGAATGCGGGTCGAAAAGTTGATGATGTGCTGGAAGAAGCCACTTCGATGCTCTCTGGCTTATCCCGATGCGCCGGACTGGTTTTAGCGCCCAAAACAGAGTCCCCTCTAAAGCATGTTGAATTTGTCAGCTTGAGCGCAGGACGGGCCATTCTGGTTCTCATTACGGAAGACGGCGTCGTGGAAAATCGCCTTATTGAAGTACCGGTCGGCGTTCCGCCTTCTGTTTTGATGGAAGCTTCAAATTATTTGAATAACCGCCTTGCAGGTCGCACCTTAAGTGATGCAAAAGGCATTGTCTTTGAAGAGCTGCAACAACATAAAGCCCATTTAGACACATTGACTGCAAAAGTTGTGGAAACAGGGATTGGCGTTTGGAGCGAAGGCGATCAAGGCGGGTCATTGATTGTTAAGGGACAAAGCAACCTCCTCACGAACGTTACGGTTGTTGAAGACCTGGATCATATAAGGGATTTATTCACGGTCCTTGATACAAAAGAAACGCTGATTCAATTGCTGGACGCGTCCATCCAGGCAGAAGGCGTCCAGATTTTTATCGGGGCTGAAAACAGTCTGTTTAGCCTTTCCGGGTGTTCTTTGGTTGTCGCCCCTTATAAAAACTCTCGGCAGCATATTCTGGGAGCTATTGGCGTTGTCGGCCCGACCCGTATGAATTATGGAAAAATCATCCCGCTTGTTGACTATACAGCGAAATTGGTCGGGCAACTCCTGGGGTAGAATAAAATTGTTCTCCTGGATCTATCGTTCTCGGTATTCCTCAAAATCAATGAGTTCAGTGACACCTTTGACGCCTTTTGCCCTATCAAAAGTCTCAAACCAGGCGTTTAGGATTTCTTTCGCAACACCCTGGCTCAAGAGACGGTTAGAAAGGGCAAGGACATTCGCATGGTTCCAGAGGCGTGCTCCCCGTGCCGTTTCGGCGTCTGTGCAAAGAGCAGCCCGGATTCCTGGAAGCTTATTGGCTGTTATCGAGATGCCCGTTCCTGTCCAGCAAAAAAAGATCCCTTCGTCACATCTCCCTTCTTTTATGGCATGTGCGGCCTCCCAAGCAGATTTAACCCAGGACTCTTCCTGGCTTGATTTGAGGGCACCGAAAAGAACGAGTTCATGCCCTTGTTGCTGAAGCCATTCCAAGACAAAGCTATGGATAGGATAGGGTTCATCACTGGTAACAGCAATTTTCATGGATTTTTCTCCTGTTAATAAAGAGGGAAGGAGAGATGAGTTTATCATAAGGAGAAGAAGTTTCACAGCATGTCAAATAGAGGGTTTTGCGCCAAATGACCCGACCCTTAGCGGGCCAAATCCTTTGGCGCGATCAAAAAAGATTACCCATCCATGGAGCGAACAAAGAGGGTCACTACCTTCCTTGCTGGTCCATATGTCTGCCAATCAGGTCTCCTGCCAAAGCGCCTCCGGCTGCACCCACGGCAGCGCCGGTGCCGCCGCCAATGGCATATCCAAGGAGACCACCGCCAACAGCGCCCACCGCCAAGCCGCCTTGTTCATTTCGACCCATGGTCGCACAGGCTGAGAGTAATAATCCAGCCACACAAATTACCACGATAAGATAGTGATTCTTCATGATATACCTCCCCTAGAACCATAAATTATGTACCACTTATAAAAATAGGCTGAACCATCAGGATTTCAAGGGGGTGTCAGACACGTTTACGGCTTTATTGATTTTATAATGGCGCTTTGTTTCTCAGTGGCCTGATCATGCTCACGTTGAAGACGCTTGTGCTGGCGTGTGGTGTCCTCTAACAGAGGAAAACTGGGACGATCAGGGACGTTACCCAAAAGAGGGAAATTTCCTGTTGGGGCTTCAAATTCTTCATCTGGAACAGGGTCCGTAGTACAGCCAAACAGAACAAAGACCGTACACAGGCCCACCACCCGTGAACGCCAGAGGTCCTGCCTCCTATCCAACCGCGATTTCCCTTTTTCCACTTTTTTTTGCATTTTATTAATCTTTTACCGTTACGTTAGACTTATACAACTTTATTTTAGAGCATACCATAATGACGAAGCAACCAAAGGAATTTTCGTTCCTTTCGCCACCCAGGGATTCTTTGGGAACTTCTGGGGAATGGAAGGACAGCCAGAAAAGGATTGGTGCTGAAAACCAAAAGACAATAGCTGAACACATGAAAGAATCAAGCGTTTCTCCTTACCCGTGGCTAAATAAGTCTTTCTTCAGTCCTGAAGAGGTCATGGCTGTCTTCACGCAGACAATGAGCAAAATGTCTGAACGGATTGAAGACGGTGAAGGATCAGTTGACGATAGTCTGGTGGATGCCCAGGCTTTTCTTCACGCCACGCTGGATCGCTTCCAGAAAAAAACAGATGAATGGGACGGAAGCCCTTTTTTCTCCTTGCTCCAGCAATCTTATCTCTTAAATATACAGTTTTTAAAACAAGCAGCCAGCCGTTCTCATGGTCTTGATCCGCTTATGATACGCAAATTGACTTTTTATACGCGCCATTTGGCTGATATTTTATCTTTATCCGCTTTTCCTCTGGGTGCCTTACAAGACGCACAGCCCCCCCTGAAGCATTCTCAGTATCATATCCCCAAAGGGCCGATCCAAGCATTTCAAGTTGGGAAGAATCTGGGAGCCACACCGGGAAAAATTGTTTTTCAAAATGACTTTTTCCAACTCATTCAATATGAAGCTCTGACACCAAAGGTTGCAAGACAGCCGTTGTTAATTGTACCGTCATGGCTTCATAAATATTACATTTTTGACCTTAGCCCTGACAATTCCTTTGTTCAATGGGCGCTGGAATCCGGCCTGACTGTTTTTGTGATATCCTGGAATAACCCAGACCAGCGGCATCTCCACAAAACAATGGCAGATTATGTCTTAGAGGGGGCTAAAACAGCTCTTGACCAAGTCTGTAAAATTACTGGTGAAACCAAGGTTAATGTCGCTGGATATTGCGCTGGCGGCACCTTGTTAGGATGCTTAATGGCCTATCTGAAGGCAAAAAAAGATCCCCGCGTTATCAGCGCCACCTTTATTGCAGCTCCCTTTGATTTTAGTAAGGTTGATGAATTAGGGATTTATCGATCTGAGTCTCAACAGCATAAACTGGAAGACTATGTCGAGAAGAAAGGATACCTGGAAGGCCAATATATGGTTCAGGCTTGTAATTTACTTAGGGCAAATGATCTCATATGGTCTTCTGATGTGAACCATTACCTTTTAGGCCATATCCCCTTTCCTTTTGATATGCTGCACTGGACTTGCGATAGTTTACGTCTTCCCCCCACCATGCATAGCATTTATTTACGCAACGTGTTCCTTGAAAACCGCTTGATGGAGGGAGGCAATTTATTTATTGAAGGCACTCCCATTGACTTGCGGAATATTGCCACTCCTCTCTTTATCATGGCCTCTCATGAGGACCAGGTCGCTCCTTGGCAGTCCGTTTATGCGCTAACACAGCTCACAAAAGCCTCCCCCCAAAAATTTATTTTAAGCACCGCTGGCCATATAACAGGTGCTTTCACTCACCCTCGTTTCCAACGCTATTCCTATTGGACAGCAGACAGTTTACCAGCAAAAGCGGATGATTGGCTAAAGAGTGCAAAAAAACAGACAGGGTCCTGGTGGAATGAATGGCGTCAATGGTTGGAAACCTATGAAGGAGGAAAAGTCCCTGCCCGCTCTATTCCTAAAGATCGCATCCTCGAAGATGCTCCTGGCAGCTATGCTAAAATGGACAAAAGGCATTAGGATGCTTGAGGTAAAAAGTCAATGCGGTATGACTTTAGCGCAATCTCCTTCCCATACCCCCAAGGCCCTTGAAATTGCCGCCATATACAGTACCAATGGTTGTATGGAAGTCATGAAAAAAGATCCTTTACAAAACATTTTAATTAAATAAAATAATTTTTTATTGCTTATTCCTTACAACCTATATATCTTCAAGGAGGGTTTAGAATACGTGAGGCGGCTGGCCGAACGGTTTGAACCTGATAAGCGTGGCGTTAAAGTGCTCAGAACACTTTAATGCCACTAACCATAATACAACAACGAGAGGTTGAACCATGGCTACTAGCACTATAGCCTATCTCAGGCATTTTTTCCAAGTCTTGACCAAAAGCATTTCTCCATAAATTCATCCTGCTGGAAGACAATCTCTGTTAACCGCTTGTTTTGAATAGAAATGAATAAGAAAAAGGCCAGAGACATGAGCAAAAATTCTCATATACCCTATGGAAACGAACGACCCTTAAAAACCAAGGGGGGAAGGAAGAAACGGCTTTGCCGTCATATGGTGGATATCTGGAACAAGACAATTCCGTACAAGCTCTACTCTGAAAGCAAAGCCTCCCTCAGCTCTAAACGTGAGGAACGCCTTATCTGGTTTCTGGAAGAAGTTTTAGGACCTGAACACTCTTGGGAAGGCTACTGTCAATTGATCGCCCATCATAGCTTTTTAGGAAGAGTAACACTAGATTGGGCTTTAATGCTGGATAATGCCCGCAAGATCATGGCAACTGCCACCGAGGAAACACGAGTACATCCTGAAAATTTGGAAAATATGGCATGGGGAGCCTTTTATGAAGAGATCAGAAAAAAGTGCCAAAGAAGCCCCTATGGCGCTGAGTGGTTCCAAATTTGCCAAAACCTGGCCAAGCGATTGGGCCAAGGAATTTATAAAACCTGGTTTGCAGAAGCTTCCCTTGTTGATTTCACAAAAACCACGGTGACCCTACAAGTTAACAACCCTTTCATCCGTGACTATATTCTCGCCTATTTTTTCCTGGATCTTGCTTATGCGGTTCAGGCGGCCTATCCTCTCGTTAATCGAATCGACTTCCAGATCAGGTCATTGAAGGAAAGGTCTTCATCACTCTAAGGATTTTTTTGGCTTAACACTTTGTTTTGACGGTGTCCAACTTCCTGGACATCGAAGTTCTCAATTAAACTTTCAAAAAGCTGATGCCAGTTTTGTTCAGCTTTCAAGCGCATGATCACGGATCCAATGCCTACGGCAGCCCGGTCCATAAAGACAAATTCCTTAGGCGGACGGATACCACCAAGGCGTTCCAGCTCCGCATGGACCTTGGTGGCAGTTTCCCAGCCCTGGCTCCCATCCAAAAGATCCTGGAGGGGACGGACCCGATCATCCAGGAGCGGACCATAAAGCAACCGCGCCCACTGGGTGATAATGTCGATCATTTCTTCCGTCAAATTTTTGAACCCCCATGCTTCATAAGCATGGACAGCCAGATCACGGTCATTGCGCTGAAGGGAACGATAAAGGTTAATAACACCCTCAATAAAAGACGGGGGGAAGATGCGCACGCACCCAAAATCCAGGATGTTTAACGCACCATCTGCCCGAACCGTGTAATTACCGGGGTGGGGATCCCCATGGATCACACCATAACGGTAGAAGGGGTAATACCAAGCCATAAACAATCGATGGCTCAAAATATTGCGGTCTTCCAGGGACGCTTGCGCCTTTGTCAAGAGTGACTGCCCCTCCATCCAGGACAACGTGAGTAACCGCTGCGTCGTCAAGCCAGGAAAAACACGGGGAATATGGACGCCAGATGCCCCCTCCCCTTCAGCAAAGATACGCTGGTAGACGCCAATATTGCGGGCTTCATGGTGGTAGTCGAGTTCTTCAGCAAGCCGCAAAGCAATTTCTTCCTGCACTTCAGCCGTATCAAGGGCCTGGCTCCAGCTTTCATAGAGAGACAACACCAGCTTAAGCTGGCCAAGATCGGCTTTAATAATGGAAGGCATATCGGGATACTGGAGCTTACAGGCCAAATCCTCCCCTTCTTGACTTTTGGCGCGATGGACTTGACCAAGGGAAGCGGCAGCAACTGCTGTTTCGGAAAATTCAGAAAAGCGACTTTGCCAGTCAGGACCAAGCTCACCAACCATACGACGTCGAACAAACGCCCACCCCATAGCAGGCGCATTCATTTGGAGCGACAGGAACATGTCGGCATATTCAGGGGGCAAGGCGCCTGGAACCGTTGCCAGGAACTGGGCAACCTTCATGAGGGGGCCTTTCAGGTTCCCCAGGACAGCCGTAAGCCATTGAGCATGAGATGCCGAATCAATTCCCAAGCCTAAAAATTTTTGGCCCGCCAAACGGGCAGCCAATCCCCCAACAGCGGTGGATACTTGACCGTACCGTTTCAAACGGGCGCTTAAGGAGTCTTCATCATTCATTTCAAGGTTGTCCCGCGAGCTGTGCGTCCCTTACAATGGCTAAAAAAGAAGAAGAATAATAGGTTTAACATACTAAAGATGGCTACTTATAGGCCATTGGTGTACAAAATGGGTATTTTTCCAAATAACGGTAACTCATTGATAGAGTATAAGGCGCGTTAAAAAATAAGGATAGTCATAAGAATGCCCAACAGCACAGAAGCCTACCGTCCCATAAGGCTTTTGGCAATTTTCGTCAGGAAAGGCGCTTGATTTTTACGAATATTGACGCCGGTGATGATTTCAATAATCCGATCAATATCCGCCCGGTAGCCATGGCTTTTGAGAACTAAGGGAACGCCCAGGTCTGCTGCTTCCGCAGCCATTGCGTTATAGGGAATATCGACATCTATCTTTCGACCGAAAAGCTCTTCAAACCGTTCAATGTTAATGGTGTCTTTCTCACGGGTATGGTTGAGAATAACTGAATGGGTTTTCGCGTCTTTTTCTTCTGCCAGTACGCTGGATATCCGCAACATATCCCTGAGAGAAGTAATATTTAACCCACTTACAAGAAAGACAGCGCTGGCGTACTGATTAAAGTAACGCCACAAAGCAGGATGATGACGGCATAAGTCAATGATAATATAATGAAATTTTGTTGTGATCAATTCCATAAGGGGGTCAAGGTTCGCCAAGCGCTCCGAACCCAGGTCAATATTTTCATGTAAAGGTTCTTCTGCACTGATAATACGCAAGCGTTCCCCATAAGCACCCATGGATTGTTCGAGAAAAAGATCATCGATACGATCTGGGCTTTCCAGTGCATCATGCAAGGCGTGCGATACGGGTAAATCTAACAGTGTCCTCACATTGCCAAATTGAAAATCGGCATCAATCAAAGCAACTTTTTTACCCATATCACCGGCTAAAATTGTTGCTGTGTTCGTTGCTAAGGTTGTCGCGCCACTTCCGCCTGTCGTCCCTAAAAAGAGGATGACCTTACCAGACCGCTTCCGCCGCGTAAGGTTGTCATTCGTCTCCAGTTTCAAGGCTTGCCCCAGGGAGCGCATTAAAATATCTGCGCTCACAGGTTTGACTAAATAATCGGAGACATTTAACTTCATTAAATCTCTCATGATACTGACGTCATTTCTTTCGCCCAAAATGATAATATTCGTATCGGGGGGGCAAAACTCCATTAATTTTTCAACGTCTGAAATCAATAACTCGCGTTGGCTGCAATCCACACACAAGACCTTGGCCCGCGCTGCTGATTTTGTATAGTCAACCGCCCGCATGACATTACCTGCGTAGATTTTGTATTGAATCTCTCCCAAACGGGCAATGGCTTCAACGAAAGCAGCGCTGGTTTGATCGTCTTGGGTAAAACAAGCAATGTCGTAATTCTCAAAATCAAGCTTATTCATGACTGGGAACCTCCAGAACCGGCGGAACCTGAAGAGCCAGCAGAACCGCTATCTGACTTTTCAACTTTTAACCACTTTCCCCTATCCTTGCCAGCGCGATGGTCGGCGATGGCCAGCGAATCCCGCGCCGCATCTCGGCTGAGTGCCGATTCTCCCTTAAACAAGATAACCGGGTCATCAATCATCAACAAGAAATTGACAGCTGTCGCACACCCAAAATTACTGGTTGGCCCTCTATCGTAGCCTGGTCCATAAGCACTGGACCAATTCGGACAAAGCGGTGGAATGGCGCGGTAAGTATCCAGAATAACCGCGATATGGTGTTTGTCTGCTGGCGGAAGGTTGTCGCTCTTATGAATTTGCTTAGGCTTAACGCCTGCTTCCAGAGCGGTCCGTACTATATCCCTAAGACGTTGTTTCCCAAGACGAGACCCTTTGTTGGGAATCGTTATATGTACGGAAACCTTGCCTGGCCCTGATGGCTTCAGGGATGATAAAAGGAAGGCTTTTCCCTCTTCCAAGAGTTTACTGTTATGGGCTTGAAAATTGAAGACAACCGTTTTCGTATCCTGTTTGAGGATATACGGTTTTTCTGGCATCGGAACCAGAGCTTTATTTTCAACCTGGCATCCTGCCAACGTAAGGGACATCAGAAAAACCAGCGCCGCCTTGCCCATGATATTGCTGTGATTCCTTGTTTTCATTCTATAATCTCATCCTTAAAAGTAGAAGCCTGCATTGCCAACCAACCCCGGAGAAGGGGAAGTGCCTGTGGAATCATTCAGGCGATTGAACAGGATCATATCCAGCAACTTGGCAAATTTCAGCCCCTGTGTTGGCAAGATAATATCTTGAGGGTTGTCAATCGGCTCCACAATGTAAGGCGTCACAATAATGACCAACTCTGTTTTAGCGTTTTGATACTCCACCGACCGGAATAACGCGCCTAGAATCGGAATATCGCCCAAACCTGGAAAATTATTAATAGTCCCAGCTGTTTGGTCGGATAATAAACCCGCCATAATCATGCTCTGCCCATTGGCCATTTCCATAGTGCTTTCCGCCCGTCGTGTTTGAATGGAGGGAACATTGTTTCCATTTTGATCTTCAATGGTAATGGTCCTGTCCAGGTCGCTCACCTCAGGCCGAACGCGAAGGCTAATCATATCCCCAATGACCACAGGAACAAAAGAAAGACTGATTCCATAGGGCTTGAATTGAATGCTCACCGTCAAATTTGCCCCTGTCCCTTGAGAAATCGGATAAGGATATTCCCCGCCTACCAGGAAGCTTGCTTCTTCCCCAGACCGGGTTACCAGATTGGGTTCCGCGAGAACCGTTGCTAAATTCTCTTGCGCCAAAGCATCAATGAGCGCAGAAAAATCCGTGTGACCAAATTTCGTCGGAAAATTAGCCCCGATACTGCCTGGTGTGGGGGTTTCTGTCGACGGCAGAAAATTTGTAGGCCGACCCGTTGTTGCATCTAACACCGTATTTGGCCGCCCCGTAAAAAGTCCAAACCGTAAGTTTTGCATGGGAGAGGTAGACCAGTTAATGCCCAATTGGTTCACAACCGTCCGTTTGACTTCGGCAATTTTCACACGCAAGCTGATTTGTGTAGAGTTTTTAACCTTAAGCTGGTTCACAACCGCGCCTTGGGCACCCACATAACGTTGAGCCAGGGAGCGGATATCTTCTGCGATTTTAGCGGAATCCACCGTTCCTTGCAGCAAAAGTCCATCCGGTACAGAATGGACCTTAATGTTACTGTTGGGGGCAAATCCCCTGATCAGGCTTTCCAGCTCCCGATAATCAGACACGACATGGATTTCATATCGGTAAGCGGATTGCATATCCTGTCCCGTCACGATAATTTCCGTGTTGCCAGGGGAACGGCCATAAACATAAAGGGTGGAGGGTGTTACCAATTGAACATCGGCAACTTTTGGGTCTGTCAACAAGACTTGTCCTGCGGGCTGCTTTAAATTAATCACTTGCGTCCCATGGTTGGCCAGCTGGATGCGCTTCGTGGTGGCAACCCCAATCTCTTTCCCAACACCAGAGGCGGCTGAAGCACCGTTGTTTGACGCGCCAACCATGAGATTTTTTGCAACCGATGGTTGTATCTCTCCAAGGACTGCTTCAGGTATCGGCATAGAAGGCGTAGGTGCTGTCAAATTTTGGAGGGGCTGTGCATTTGACGACGGGGGCTTCCCGGCTTCTGCCTTTGGCGCGGGTTGGGGGCTGGAAGAGGCATGTGTCTGCGCAAAACCAGGCGTTACCATCAAGGAAAAGAGAATGGATCCGTTTAGAAAAAATCTGGTCTTCAGTTTCTTTTGCGGCATATTTATATCTCTCTCATGGTTTCTGTGGCGAGATGGGTGGGGTCGTGTCTGCCCGGATAATCTTGATTTGATCTACCGGTTTTAAAGAAGACTCAACACAAATATTTTTACCCTCATTTGTTGAATGCAAGCTTAAGGAAAGGGTTCCCATCTTACTTCCAGCGACTAAAGCCGAAGCCTGTTGAGGGGTCACCTCCAGCGTTACGGTTTTTGGCGCTTGCGCGACTTCTGTAAACTTTTTGTTTACGACTTCTAATGAGCTTGAGAGATGCTGGTCTAATGCCAACACACGGACGCCGCATAAAATGGTGCGGTTCAGTTCTTCATTTTCCTTTCCTGTGCTATTCAAGGCAGCAATCACATCAACGATATCCCCAGGATGGAGAAGCCCAGATATGCCTGAATTTTGATCGACTCCAATGGAGACAGCACGCATCCCTTCGGCTAGCAAGGCGGAAAGAACGCTATGGTCTTTCCGGTCAACAACATTATCTTTTGTAATCGGTTCCCCTTGGTTAATAACGCGTCGGGCGATTAAAGATTTGAGCTGTTCCTGGGCAAGTTGTCCTTTGATATAAAATGCCGATCTCAGAGCGGAGTGGGGCCATTTTTCATAGACGACAGAATTGGCAACAGGTTCGCCGATATTGATGATGCTGTTCGCAACCATCACTTCCTTCATTTCTGGTAGAGGGGGGCAATGCGCCGTATAGACTTGCTGTTTGGGGGCTGTATAAATAAGGTGGTAAACCCCAAAAGCCACTAACACAGCAACAACAAGGGCAATTAAGGCAATGACAGGTTCAAGGCGGTGCATCCGTTACATCATCCCCTTCACTAGAATAATTAATCCTGCCCCTGCAATACAAATACCGTACGGGATCATCCTTTTATTTTGTAAAGAGATCACTTCCTCTTCAATGACATCGACATCAGATACCAAAAATCGGATACTTTTCTTCAGGATGGATTGCTTTTGAATCAAGTGGCGCAGCCGGGCGGTCAGGTGATAAATTCGCTGCGGAAATAACAAATAAGCCCCTGAGATAACACCGCCCAGGATCACCATCCATAGCACAAACGGAACAAGATTGTGCCATCCCACCCACAAAGAAACGGCCGCCAGCAATTTCGCGTCTCCTCCTCCAATAAGGGCTGTTGCAAAGAGACCAAAACCAACCAAGAGAGATCCCACGAAAACGAGATAGTTGCTCACCAGGTAGAACTTGAAAGATAAAATAATATAGATTGGAAATAGGTAAAAAATGACATAAAATAGCTTGTTCGGCAACCGATAATAAAGGAAATCCAACAGCGCAGCCAGAAGAAAGACCATGCCCACAACCAAGGGAACTGTATTAAACAAAGGATGCACCATTTCTGTCATGCCGCGTCTTCCTTCTCTGTGGTTGCTTCCAACGTTTCCTTGGAAGATGCTGCGGAAAGCGCTTCCTTAGGCATTATTTTTGGCCTTGGGGCCATATGGATGGCATGGATGTTTTCGTTAATATCCGCCACGCCCATATCTTTTCCAAAGATTTCCTGGGCTTTTAACTGGTCTCCTGACAAGGCATAAACAAGAGCCAGATTATGCCGTTGTTTTGAGGTTGCCGCCAGCGCCTCACCCATGGGTCGAAGCAGCTTTAAGGCGTCTTCATATTTTCCTTCAAAAGCAAGAGATAACCCCAGGTTACTTTTGATTTGGTCATTTTCTTCATTAATGGAAAGGACTCTCCGGTAGTAGCCTTGCGCCTGTTGATGCTCCCCTTTTAGGTCATAGGCAACACCCAATCCATTCAAGGCTTTGACGTCATCCTTGTGCCTTAAAATGATCTCGTCAAAAATGGAGATGGCCGCATCCGGCTGGCCTGTACTCAAGTAAAGCCGGCCTAACTGTTTTTTGGCCTCATCATTTTCATCGAAGGGCAAGGCTTCTTCATAGACTTTTTTAGCATCGTCTATCCGGCCTGCATTCATGTAGGCTTCCCCTAATTTTAGGTAAAGGGGCAGCTTATGGGTGGGGTTTTTATCGAGGGCGCTTCTATAAACGCTAATTGCTGAAGAAGGATCTCCCGCGGCCTGAACCCGATCCCCAGCCCGAATGAGCCTGTCCTGCTCCCCTTCTTCCGGCGATAAACGGCTACAGCTTGCCTGAAACAAGCTACACGAGAGCATGGCTATAAAAAGACGTTTCATCACCACCACAACACATAAAAGTACATATTAACTTAATTTTATACAAATTTTAAGAGAATGCTAGATAATAAATGTGTTCGATATTTGGAGACCTCAAATCCAAGCTTTAGGGATATTCAGGGACAAGGTGTCAAGCACCAGGAGCTAGGAGATTACAAAATATCCACAACATCCTCAGAAGAAGGTACACCGCCTTTGTGTTTTGTCTCCATTCACCGGGGTTGCTCTATACGCCAGTGGCGTATCAAATAATGTTTTTTTCACCTCACGTTTAAGCTTAGGTAGCCTTTCCCCCAACGAGAAAGATACACAGCCCTTGGCCTTGTCCCCACCCCACGGCTTCTATGCGCCAGTGGCGTATAAAACTGATTTTTTTCGTCTCCTTTCTTTAAAGAGAGAGGTACAGCAGCCCTAACGCTGCAGCAATTTCTCAACAACATCAGAGGCACCCTCAATAATCTTCAGCAATACCCTTGCAGACCCCTGAGGCCTACGGCGGCCTTGCTCCCATTGTTGCAAGGTGCGCATGCTAAAGCCAAAACGCCTGGAAAATTCTTCTTGGGAAAAATGATATTTTTGTCGAATGGCATAGACATCTATGTTTTCAACCATTGCAGAGCAGCCCTCCTGTTTTTTAATTCTTTTAAGCTCTTCGAGTGCTTTTTTTAAGGTAGTCAGATTCACCTTAGACTTTTTCATTACTTTGTCCTCTTCTCCAGAATTGGCCATCTGCTCTTCT
>JAJONN010000090.1 GCA_021323455.1 Alphaproteobacteria bacterium
AGCTTTGTCATTTAACCAGACAGCCTATGCTGCAGAGTATGGGCGTATTGAAGATTCGGAAGATCCTGAAAGTCCTCGTCGAGGCTGTTTTAGAAGGATATCGCAATTTTGTTCAGCACCATGCACTAATGTAACGCTTGCGGCAGACTCTGTTGCTGTAGAGGGTCTCAGTTTGCTTTACGCGGCTCGTTTCATAGGTGAAGACAGAAGAGAGTACATGCTTAGGGATTACCTTGCGGCAGGGATGATCATTGGGCTGCCTTGTTTAGCGAAAGCTTGGATACACTTTGATCGTTTTAAGGCGCTTCCTTCAGAAGTTGAGGAAGGTGTTAGAAGAGTCAGAGAGGCTAACACTCTCGCTAATGCTACTGCTTCAGCCGTAGACTCCCTTTTTCCAGAAGCTTCGGAAGCTAGAAGGGCAACAGTAGTAAGAGATACTTACGATAAGGCCCATTATAAATCCTTTTTAAACACAGGCACCTATTTTAATGCTATCTTTAACCAAGTTATCCCGGTGCTTTTTCTTGCCCTAATTGGTAGAGGGGATATTCCCTTGCCTGTGTCTGCGATCATGTCGTTGCCTCTAGGCGTGAGCAATTCCTATAAAAGCATTAAAACAGTCGAGCCCGGAGAAGGGGGTGCCTTTGTTTTCGAGGGAGAATTGTCCCCGGGGTATTTATTCTCGGAAACAGCCAAGGGGGTTCTCAGGATGTGGTATGCTCTTCCGCAAGCTTGTTTCATGGCCCTAGTGGTATACAATATGCTACCCGACTTTAAGGACCGGACAAGCCTCTCTGCCATGGTAGGCGTGTTGTCATTTGGCCTCAAGGTTGCTTGTGACAGCCGGAAACCGGTAGCAGGCCTAGAAAGAGTAATGAGAGGATTACCACGCGATGCTTGTGGACGTATTGGTTACGTAGCTGATCTTACGGGCAGAACATTGATATCTACGCTGCCCACCGTACTCCTTTATACTATGGGAGCGGAAAAAATGGGGATGGTAGATCTTTCCTCGCCTTACGCTTATTTTGAAGCAACCATGGCGGCAGGCCTCGTGTTTTCGTTAACCGTAGAGGAGGGATTTGCCTTATTGCCCACACCCAGGGATGAGGAGGCACGCAGGATATGGCGGTGATTCTGTCTCACGTTAAGAAAGCTTGTCCCCACATTATTTTCAAGATGTAGGGCGGCAAGCTTTTTTCTGTGGGACCTACGCTGCAATATGATTGCAATATGATTCTTGGAACTCACTATTTTCCCCCAAACCTTGTTAATCAATGATACGCCCTACGTCATGTTTCCCGTGTTGTTACCCAGGTTATGATGTCATCAAACAGGGGTTGTTTGTAAGGGGCCACTAACCGGAAGATGTCATCTTGAAGCGTGCGCAGGTAGCGCTTGCTTTCCTCGATGCCGAGCAGGGCAACAAGGGAGCGTTTGCCGGTGTCTATCCCGACAGGTTTTCCCAAACTGGCTGCATTTCCTTCAATATCCAGGAGGTCATCCTGAATTTGGTAGGCAAGCCCCAGGAGGAAGCCAAACTGACGGAGCTTTTGCCGATCTTCCTCGGTAGCCTCGGCTAAAATAGCGCCGGCTTCACAAGAAAAAGCAATCAGGCAGCCTGTTTTAAGGTTTTGCATGGTGATGGCCGCCTCAAGGGATTCGATGAGGTGGGGGGATATATCCAATATTTGCCCGCCCGCCATTCCGGTTGCGCCAGAACTTGCCGCTAAAGCCTGAATGAGGGAGAGGCGCACGGTAGGGGAGGGGTGGGTTGCTTCATCAACCAAAATTTCAAAAGCCAGCGGCAAGAGAGCGTCCCCCGCTAAAATGGCTGTGGCTTCCCCAAATTCACGCCAGCACGTTGGGTAGCCGCGGCGCATATCAGCATTGTCCATGGCGGGGAGGTCGTCATGGATCAACGAATAGCAATGGACCAATTCGATGGCTGCCCCAACTCGGGCAGCTTGGTCTAAGGAAACGCCAAAGAGGTTGGCGCAAGCCTGAGTGAGCATCGGACGCAGCCGTTTCCCCCCCTTTTTGACGCTGGCTGCCATGGCATCTGAGAGAGGGGAGGGGACATCCGGATTGGTCAGGTAGCGCTGCAAAATGGCTTCAACAGCCTGTCTTGTTTCTTCAAAAAAAGGAGCAAGGAGTGCGTTCATCGTAGGAGCCTTGTTTTTTCTGGGAATTCCTTGTAGTCCAGCCTTCATGTCTGTACGTCATTGACGGATAAAACGGGTTTTTTTTATGGCTAATTCCGTCATTGCGAGGCCGCGAGCGCGTAAGCGCGTGGGGGCCGTGGCAATCTCCTTGTCCTCATTCCCCTGAGATTGCTGCGTCCCGCCACGTGCTTCGCACTCGCGGTTCCTCGCAATGACGGAGAAGCGCGTAAAAATAATACGGAATCTTCTGTGTTCAAAATTCAACCAGAGGTTGTGTTTTGGCTTCCCAAAACCTGCTCAACTTTGAGTTTTGCGACACGTAGTTTCGCTTCACAATGCGTCCGCAACGCCGTTCCCCGCTCATAGGCGCCAATGGCGTCTTCCAGGGTGAGGCGGCCTTCTTCCAAACGGCGTACCAGCAGTTCGAGTTCAGCCATTGCTTTTTCAAAGGACATATCCTTGATATCGGTTGGCGTTTCTGAAGAAAGCGCTGTTTCTTTAAAATCTGTCATGTTCATATCACTCGTTTTTGTACCTTTATGCGGGTATAACCTTTATTTAATGTTTGGCGCAGGGACCATATCAATTAGGCTTGTCATCCTGGGGCTTAGGAAACCTTAGCGAAGCTTGCGAGCCTTTAGGTTTCCTTAGAACCCGGGATCCATGCATTCCGAAAACCCTTCAACATCTATATGGCTAAAAAGTTATAAATAGATGGGTCCCGGGTTCTAAGATTTTGTAACGCCTCACTTACGTGAGGGCTAACAAAATCTAAGCCCCAAGGATGACAGCCCTGAGAAACCCTCTAAGAGAATCAGAATAAAACATTAATTATAGGCCGCATTCCTTTTATGCTTATACCTTAATACTGATAAAATCCAAAACCTGTTTTTTTGCCCAACCGTCCTGCTGCTACATAATCCGCCAGCAGGGGGCAGGGGCGGTATTTATCATCCCCGAATCCTTCGTGCAACACTTGCATAATGGAGAGGCACGTATCAAGCCCAATAAAATCCGCGCGTTCTAAAGGGCCCATCGGATCATTTGTGCCAAGCTTCATCGCTATATCAATATCTTGTGGGCTGGCGACTTCTTGATAAACCGCATAGATTGCCTCGTTAATCAGCGGCATGAGAAGGCGGTTGACAATGAACCCTGGGGTGTCTTTTGACAGCACGGGCATCTTGCCAAGCTGGCGGGCTACGGCGTTAATGCACGCATAGGTTGTATCAGACGTCTGAGCGCCCCGGATAATTTCTACCAGTGGCATGAGGGGGGCAGGGTTCATAAAATGCATGCCGATCACGCGGTCTGGCCGCTGGGTTGCTTCAGCTAACCGGGTGATGGACAAGGACGATGTATTGCTGGCCAGAAGGGCTGTGTCTTGAAGCAAACGGTCAAGGTTTTGCAATACCTGCACTTTCATGTCTAGGCTTTCGCTGACAGCTTCAATAGCCAGGTGGATGGATTCAGGGTTTTGGAGGCGCTCAAAAAACCTTAAGCGGCTGAGGGCTTGGTCTTTTTGAGGAAGGGAGAGGGTCCCTTTCGCGACCTGACGGTCTAGGTCCTTTTCAATCCGTTGCCTGGCTCTTGCCAATTGGTCTTGGGAGATATCGATGAGCTGGACAGAATAGTTGACGAGGGCGCACACTTGCGCGATTCCAGTCCCCATTTGACCTGCGCCCATAATGGCGATGTGTTTTATGCCTGTCATGGGTGAAGCCCGTTGAGGGCTTGGGTCAATTGAGGCACAATCTCAAACAGGTCGCCCACAATGCCGTAGTCAGCAATTTGAAAAATAGGGGCGTCAGGATCCTTGTTAATGGCAATAATGACCTTGCTGTCCTTCATGCCCGCCACATGCTGGATTGCCCCTGAAATCCCTACCGCAATATAAAGTTCGGGAGCCACGACCTTACCTGTTTGGCCAATCTGGCAGTCGTTGGGGATAAACCCTGCGTCCACCGCAGCGCGTGACGCGCCTACGGCCCCTTGTAAGGCGTCTGCCAGGTCTTCAATCAACTGGAAATTTTCTTTGCTTTGCAAGCCCCGCCCCCCTGAGACAACAACCCGGGCGCTTGTCAATTCTGGACGCTCAGACCGCGTGGATTCCAGCCCCTTATATTGGACGCGGGAAGTCAGTGACGGAAGCGGGATCGCCTCAATGAGCGCAGACGTATTACCTAGAATAGCCGCCGGAAAAGCTGTTGGGCGGATAGTGAGAATTTTGAGTGGATCCAGACTTTGAATGGCCTGAAGGGCATTGCCTGCATAAATGGGGCGCTCAAAGGTGTCTGGGGAAACAATTTTGATGAGGTCCGAAATTTGCATTACATCCAACCGGGCGGCCAACCGGGGAAGGATGTTTTTTCCAAAGGTTGTCGCGGGTGCTAGGATATGCGTAAAGCTGGGTGCGATGGATTCGAGAACTTGCGTCATGGGCTCCGCCAGTTGATGGCGTAAGATTGGAGATTCGGCGCTCAAGACCTGATGAACGCCGGTTATTCGGGCAGTATGCTCCGCAACGGGGTTAGGATTTTCTCCGGCAACAAGGACAGAGACACCAGACGCCAGGGAAAGGCCGGCGGTAATGGTATTTAAGGTTGACGGCTTTAAATTATGTTCGTCATGTTCTGCAACAACAAGCACGCGCATGCTTTTTTCTTCCCAAGGAGGTTGGTTCATGGGTTCAGTATAACGGATATTAAAAAATAACCCCACTCATAAAAATGCCCTAAACCCTTCCTAACGAAGCTATAGCCTTGCTTCAAGGCTCCATGGGCAATTTAATAATTTGAAAATCAATACAATTTTCTG
>JAJONN010000020.1 GCA_021323455.1 Alphaproteobacteria bacterium
TTTGAATAAAAAAGATCCCATTAGAAGAAAGGAGGCTCATATAATAGACTTTATTGGCAGCAAGGGCGGTTCCTGAGACAGACGCCTCCCACTTATGTAACATCCGCCCTTCTGCGTTTAAGGACTTGACGGTTTCCAGCCCTGTGAGAGATTCCATCAAAATGCCATGCTTATATTCCATTTGTGATAAAAGGTTTTTGACGGATCCTTTTAAGGAAGGTTGCATCACAGCGCTCACCAATAAAATCAAAATAATGGCGACAATAGGAACGAGAGCCATTAACATCGAAATCATTCCAATGGCACACAAAAACAAGATCGCAAAAGGAATATCAACCAGAGTCACAATCGTCGTGGAGGAAAAAAATTCACGAACGCCTTCAAATTCCTTTAAGTAGTGGGCAAGCCCCCCTGCAGAGGTGGGACGATGCATAAATTGTAGGCCCAGGACACGCTCATAGAGAAAACTTCCCAACAAAACGTCTGCATTCTTTCCCGCAATATCAATAAAATAGCCACGTATCATTCTTAAAATAAAGTCGAATAAATAAATAATAAAAATTCCAATAGACAAGACAAGTAATGTATCAAAAGCTTTGTTTGGCAGGACTCTGTCGTAAATATTCATCGCGTATAACGTGCCTGCTAATAGAAATATATTTATTAAGGCTGATGAAAAGATTACTTGAGTATAAATAGAGCTAAAAACTTTTAACGTATTCCAAAACCAACTTAAAGGAGCTTCCGTTACGCCCACCGATTGTAAGGGTTTATGCGCTATGAGTATGATTTTACCCGTGTAGAGCTGGTTTAACTCTGACGCATGGACTATGCGTGGGTTCTGTTTGTCTTCTGGAAAATAGACCGTGGCATTTTCCTTGTCTAAGGCGACAAGGACACAAGATTTCCCCCCTCGCAGGATAAGGATGCAAGGCAAGTATAAAGAAGGAATCTTATTAAAGGATTTTTCAGCAATTTTGGATTTGAAATTGAATCGTGCTGCTGCTCGTAACAGCAAGGCAGGCGCGAATCCAGACGGCCCAATTGGTAAGCCGGCTTTAAACGACTCAGCAGAGACGTGATAATTTAACAAACCTGAAATAATCTCCAGGCAGTGGAGCAACCCGTCCCCATACTGCAGGTCTTTCTTCGGTTCTGTTTGGTGGCCTTCTGCCATAAAAAAGTGTTCTCCTCATGTTACCTTACTCTTCCATCAAACCACATAAAAAGTTTCAGCAAGATTAATTCTAGATAAAAAAATGTATAAAATTTATGAAAAACTGTTATCATCAAAATAAGCGTGCCTTTGAGGTAATGAGATGATTAGAAAAAATCTAACAAAATTTGGCTCATTCTTTATTTCTTCTGTCGTTATATGTGGTATTGTTACGACGGATGCTTATGCCAATCTACAAAGAGGTTCTCTCAATAATAAAACAAGTGCCTCAGATCCCTTTGATGCCAAGATATCTTCCAAGGATGACAAATATAACAAACCCCCAAGAATTTCTACGGCGACGCTTTCTGGAATTGTACAAGAAGCCTTAAAATACCACCCCGGCATTGAAGCGGATAAGGAAGCCTTGAGTGCGACGGGCGATGCTATTGATCAGGCCCAAGCCGGCTATATGCCTTCTGTTGATTTGCGCGTTAGCCTTGGACGGGAGAACATGCGCCGCAACTTTAACGCCAATGCGCTCAATCCTCTTTCAAGCGCTGGCACGATAACGACAACGCGCAGTGACCCTTCCATTACGATACGCCAAATTTTGTTTGATGGGATGGGGACAGCCTCACGGGTTGCCCGCGCTCGTTCCCAACGCCACCAAGCCCATGGAACGTTAGGGGTAACGACAGATACGGCAACGGTTGACGCGGCTTCTGTCACGATCGATGTGCGCCGTTTGCACCGTCTTTTACGCATCGTTGACCATAACATTCGGTTCCACCAGATCATGAAAGCAAGAATAGAGGAAATCGTTCAGGCAGGAGCAGCCCCCATTTCAGATTTATTTCAAATAGAATCCCGCTTACAGGATACATTTGTTTCTAAGTCTAATATTGTCTCTGAGCTGGAAGTGGCCCGGGCGAAATTTATCGAAGCCGTTGGCAAGGCTCCTCCCGACTATATTCAACGGATTAACTTGCCAAGTTATTTAACTCCGACCTCGGCTGATATGGCTGTTCGGATGGCCTTAGACAATAATAGCTCTATTAAGGTCGCAAAAAGTAGCGTCCAAATCGCTGAAACAAACCACCGGGAAACTGGCTCGAAGCTGGTTCCCACCATTACTTTGGAACTGGAAGGCGAGAGGGATCGGAACATGGGCGGAACAAGCGGTTTTCAAAACCGGCTTACCGCTATGGTCGTTGCCCGCCACAATTTGTTTAACGGCGGCGCGGATTTTGCAAAATCCCGGGAAACGGTGAAACGCTTAACAGAAACTCATGCCCGCTTAAACCTTGCCCGTCGGCAAACAGAACGGACGATTCGCGCCGCGTGGGCAGAAGCGAAAAATGCGCGGGCAAAATCTGCTCATCTCACCAATTTAATCCGGGAAAAACGTCGGATCCGTGATTCCTACGTCAACGAGTTTGCTCTGGGTAAGCGCACGCTCATAGATATTTTAGATGCTGCCAATGATGTTTTCCTGACAGAAGCCAGCCGCACCACGGTTGATGCGACCGCAGACGTCAACACGGTTATCTTGAGTGTCGGTACTGCCCAATTTAAGGGATATATTAATAGGACAGGCAAAAATGAAGCAGATGGGGACGAGAGTCATAACCTAGCCCCTTATACGTCGGATTTAGATCCTTCCTTACGTTTCACCCCTTACCGTGCAATGCCCCAAAAAATCTCAAAGGTGCAAAAAAATCACAAGGTAAAAAATATGTCTTTGAAAAGGAAAAGCATTTTTGAAATGAGGAAAGAATCACGAAAGAACGAAGCGTTTGATAAGTCAAATGCTTAAGGGATAATTCTGCAAGAAGTCTTATTGTCTCATAAAAACCATAAAACCAACTATTCTATGTTAAGGAGATCTTATAAAAATATCACTTTTACATCAGATATAAAAGGGTCCGGAACTGAAAATCTTCTTTCTAAACCACTTGAATTTTAGGCCCTGCTGTCCATAAAAGAATTTTACGGATTTGGTGATTGGGATAAAGAGACCGCAAGGCTGTTGCATATCCTTCTAGCTGTTTCACATAAGCCTCTGGGATATTCTCGGTTGGTTTTGTAGTCAACAATGGTGAGCATATCCGCTGTTACGAGCAGCCGATCAATGCGTCCCTGAAATGGACTTCCATTGACAATACCGCTCACAGGGGCTTCTGGTAAAGAGTTTGGCCCAAATATTTCCTTAAAGTCAGGATGATCTAAAATTTGTAAAGTCGCCTGGATATCTTCTTCCCATTTTGAAGGGATCAACCCTTCTTTTTCAAGCATTTGACAGGCTACCAGGTAGCGACGGTCTTGAGGTAACTGAGGTAAATATTCAAAAAATCGGTGGATGAGGGTACCTCGCTCCATGGCTGCATTGGACGGCTGCTTTTTCTCCCTTGGTTCAGGCTTAACCTGTGCGGCCTCTAGATGTTGGGTTTGTGCCCAAGCGGGAAGGGGAAAAACCTCTGGAGTCGTCTCTTCTTCAGCGTTATCTCTTCCGCTCTCAAGGTCTTTGGGGTGATCTCCCGGCTGGTAACGGTTTGTGCCTGATTTCAGGACTAAAGCATTCTGGATTACTTTGTACCAACAATCTTCTGTGATGTCTTTACCCGATGTCCACCCTCCCACATAAAGGCGGTCTTGTGCGCGGGTTAAAGCTACATATAATAATCGGCGTTTCTCCTCGGCGGCCTCTTCGGCTCCTTTATCTTTGAGGGCGCGCGTTCTCTCCGTATCCTGGTATTGGGTTGGCCGGAGCATAACAAGGTTATCTCCCCACAAAAGCGGATCCCCTTTTTCTTTGCGAGATGCTGCGGCATCAGGCAAGATCACAATCGGCGCCTGAAGCCCTTTTGCTCCATGTACGGTCATCAAACGGACCTGGTTATGGGCTGTATCCGAGGCGTCTCGCTTAATTTCCTGGCTTTGGGAGGTCATGAATTGCACGAATCCCTGCAATGAACTTGCGTGGTCTTGGTCATAAACTAGGGCCTGGGCCAAAAACTCTTCTAATGCGTCTTCTACCTCCTGGCCTAAGCGGCTTAAAAATCGGCGCTGGCCTTCTCCTTGAGTGAGTACCCAGCTATAGAATTCATAAACAGGAGAGAGATCCGCCTCACGCAAACATGCTTTCAACCATCCATGCGCTGCTTCAAAAGAAGGGTTTTCTTGTGCTTTTTGAGAGAGGGATGCCCACAATGTTCCCTCGCGCTCATAGGCAAGGGTAAATAAATCATCTTCACTCATCCCGATTAAGGGGCTGCGCAAAACACACGCCAGGGTCAGGTCATCTTCAGGCAGAAGGACGAACTGCCCAAGGGCCAATAGGTCCATGACCGCAATATGGTCTGTCAAGATAAGCCGGTCTGCTCCTGCTACGGGAATAGCACGTTTTTTGAGGGAACGGATGATCTCTTGCCCCAGCTCACTGCGTTTACGCACCAAAATAAGGATATCTCTTGGCTGGATAGGTTGGTTTGTTGAGGGCAAGATACCTTTTGAGGCGACCCACTCAGCAACCTGGTCTGCAATAAATTCTGCTAGACGGGACTGAGGACTGCGGCGCTCTACCCGTTCCAAAGGCAAACGCCATTCACCGTCATGATTCTCTTCTTCTTCCCTTTCAGACTCTACCAAAGGCCAAAGCTCAACTAACCCAGGAAGGTGATGTGATGACTGTTCCCGAAAAACGTGGTGAACAATTTCAGTGCTATCAAATAAAACGCCCCGCCGATTTGGATCATTCCCAAAGACTTCATCCACAATTGCTAGGATAGCGGCAGTGGATCGATAAGATAAATCAAGCTGAACATCGCGCCAATTCTGCCCTACCTTTTGCGACAGGTCAGCAAAGTGTGATTTCAGGTTTAGGAAATCGTGGGGATTGGCACCTTGAAAACTATAAATCGACTGTTTGGCGTCCCCTACGGCAAACATGGTCCGATATGGCTTGTCAGCTGTAAAGAATTCCGCTGTTAACCTTTGAATAATATCCCATTGGGCTGTGTTCGTATCTTGCGCTTCATCCACCAACAGGTGATCAATCCCGCCATCCAGTTTATATAAAACCCAAGCTGCAACCCCCGGTTGCTGGAGTAGGTTGCGGGTTTGCTGAATGAGGTCATCATAGTCCAAGCTACAACGGCGGGTTTTACGATCCTGATAATCAACCATAATCTCCTGAAACAGAAACAACATCGCAATGGTGCGTTGAGCAACTTCGAGGGCTGTCAATGACTGCACAAACCGAAAGATACGCTCCGCTTGTGGTATTTTGTCTGGGGGGAGTTTTTTGCGGATCTCCTTTTTTTGCGTCAGGTACGTATTGGCATAAGATTCAAAATCATGCCCGTTTGGCACAAATTGCATTTTCAGCTTGGTTGCCAGATCGGGATCCAGCGCATCCTCAAGGGTTTCAACAAAACCATCAATCTCAAGAAAAGCAAAAAGCTCTCTCACATAGTTCCAAAAACTTTTATGGATTTCCAAAAGGCTTGTTACACGTGTTCGATGGTTATAAAAGCTCTTCAAGATGGAATTAAATTGACCGTCTCCGATATAGGGGCTCAAGATTGCCAAGGCCCGCCCAACCATCGGTGTTGGCTGTGCAAAGAGCGCGTGTTGGGCTTCCCGCAGCGCTTCTTCAGCTTGAGTATCATTCAAGATACGAAAATGAGGAGGAATTCCGGCCTCCAAGGGAAAGCGGCTCAAAACAGACTGGCAAAACCCGTGGATGGTTTGGATTTTCATTCCCCCGGGCGCATCCAAGGCGAGGGTAAATAATTGCCGCGCCCGGATCAAGGTAGGAGGCGGCAGAGGCGTTTCTCCTAGCAATTGTTCAAGCTCTTCCCTCAAGTCACTTGTTGACAGCGTGGCCCATTGTGCCAAACGTTGCGTTAGCCGGTTTGCCATTTCAGCAGCGGCCGCTTTCGTAAAAGTTAGGCACAAGATGCGTTCCGGCGCAAAGCCATGGAGCAATAAATTCAAAATGCGGTCTGTGAGAACTTTCGTCTTGCCGGTGCCAGCGGATGCAGCGACCCAAGCACTTACTTTCGGGTCTGCTGCTAAAAATTGCGCTGTGTTCGTAAAGTTTTCTCTTCTAGCGCCCATCAAACAAATACCTTGCCTGGTTTTTTTGGCCCCTTTTTTTTAAGATGCCCTCCTTTAGAGCATAAAGGAGGTCACGGCTTGCGGTCGCTGTTGAGATATTTTTATGAAGTTTCAGAATCAATGGAGTAATCTTAAAAGGCGGAATGTAAGCCATTGATGATAGTATCACATGATACTATCATCTTGCAAACGTGTCTTTTCACGAGGTTTCAAGAGACCAAAAAGATAGCCAAAAATGTTAATGAAGCGCCTATGATAGCAAAAATGTTGACGATGATGAGAACTTTATTTTTAATGAGAATACCGTATAAAAGCCAGCATACTAAAGAGAAAAAAGAAAAACCAAAGCCTATGCCAGAAACATCTTTCGCGCTACCTACACTATAAATTTTGTAAGCTTGAAAATAATAAAGGGTTTGACCGAGGACCCCAACTAAGACCATAAGTTTTTCAGCCACTTTTATAAGGCTACCCTGCGCTTTTTCCTTAGAAACCTTTTCTTTAGTAAAGGCTGTATCAGGTTCTATTTTATGCATATTCATAATTTACTTTCTTGAAAAAATTTATGTTTCAATTCTACCATAGGCAGCCTTAATATGCCCACTCTTTTAATCGTTCCAGGTGCGTGTAAGGATGGTAATCAGGTATAAGTCGTGGGTCTGGACATGCAGAGAAGGGGGTTTCCCGGCTTAAGAAAGCCTCGAACAAACGCCGTACGCCCCTCTCAGCGGCGGTTATCAAATCCGGTGCATTGTCAAAAGAGATGATTTCCCCGGCGGGTGTGCCGCCCGTGACCTTCCAATAACATAATTTTTCCACACCCGCCTGCTTTCAAGATGACTCCTTCCAGAGAGAGTTGAGGGGCGTATCCCAAATTCACGAGTTTTTTTGAAGGTATTGTCCCGGTTTTATAATCAATAATCCGGGCCTGATGGGAAGCCATTTTGTCAATACGATCCGCCTTGGTGGTCAGGACAATAGGACCTTTAGCTGTTGGAATTTCAAGGGCCCCTTTGACTTCTGTGCGTATCTCAACAATGGTATCTTTCTCCATAACCATTTGATTTAAAAACCAAAATCCCAACCGTTGGAAGCGGGGCCACCAGAAAGCCATGGCACGGGGGTCAAGTAATAAGCTGCCAAACGCCTCACGCCCTAAGGCTTCCATCATCCTCATGGCTTCAGGGGATTCTGGATCTGTAGCCGATCTTACAAAAGAATCTAGGGCATGGTGAACAGCCTGTCCGCGCTTGACCATGGACAAATCCGCGTCCAGGGGGTCAAGAGGATGCACCTTTAAAATCTTTTTGGCATAGATGCTATAGGGATCCCGAAGGAGCATCTCGACTTCTGTAACGGACAAACGACCAGGTCTGGTGGACACGGGCGGACAGGGGGCAGGGGGGGCAAAGGCGATGCGCTCTGTCGGTTGGTCAAGCGCCAAAGCCCAGGTTTCCCAAGGTTGGGTCGCTGATAATTCTCTCCCTCCTGTGGCCAATAAAGCAGACAAGCGTTGCCACCATCGGCTTGGGACTGTTGGGGTACCGTCTCTTTTTAAGGCCCGTGTCATATAAACTTTTGAGGCTGTCAGGGCCGTACAAAAGTCATGGGCTGATAAGCCAATCTTGCGGTCCAGGGGGGGCAGCCCAAAACTCTCCCGCATGGAGCGGTTGAGCCACAGATCATCCTGCGGAACGCCTGGCCATGTTCCTTCATTCAACCCTCCTAGAATGACCACATCGGCTTGAAGCAACCGGGCTTCCCGCGTTCCCAAAATCAAGAGGCGGGAACCAATTCCCTCAACACCCTGTACAACTTCCTGCGCCATAAGGTTACGTAAAAATGCTGGGTAATCCCGGGCCATCAAGGGGGGAAAACTTGCCGCATGCTCGGTCAATGCCGCCCAAAAGGTTTTCGCTACCTGACCATCTTCTTCTTCCCATAACAAAGATTCTGGTTCTGTTGAACTATCCGCCAAGTTCCCCACCAGAGTTTCTGCAACACTTGCGTGTGCTTTGAGAAAATCAGCAAACGAATGAGGCTGGCCATCATTTAAAGCGAGTAAAGGCCCACACATCTCAAATCCCGGAAACGGCAAGGTTTGAACCTGGGCAGGGGTCAGTTTCCGCAAAATATCAATTTCAAACTGTCGTGTTGCCCTGAGATGGGACAAGCGGTCTTTTCCTTTCGCATACAGGGGATGTTTCAGGAGCGCCAAGAGGTCTGCCGCTTCTATATCTTGCGTCAGAAAGCTGCTTAAGAGCAGGAACCGCCCAACGAGGGATTGGGAAAGAGGCAAGCGGCTTGAGAGGTTCGCCTGAAGCCCCCATCGCCCCAATGCGGACTGAACCCGACGGGTCAGTTCCTTATCGGGCGTTACGAGGGCTATGACTTGTTCAGGTGTTTCAAGCTCATACCGCATCATAAGGGCGATTTGGCGGGCTTCTTCCAAGATAGACGGTGCCTCAACTACTTGAAGGGACGACAGGACTTCATCTGCCATTTCTGGTAAAATGCGCCAATCTTCTGTCGGTATGGCGGCCATGGCCCTTGATAAAAATCCAGGCCATAGGCGGGGAGACCCCAGTTGGCCTATGAGCTGGGTTAAAGTGTATTGAGGGTGTGTTGAGGACAAAGCCTCCTTGTCCTGAAGGGACAAGGTCATGTCAACGCCCGGTAAGACAACGCATCCCTTTTCCATGCCAAGAACCGCTTGGGCTAGGCGTGCTGTTGCTGGTCGGCTAGCTGTTGTCCCTGCTAAAATGACGGGGCTAGAAGGACGCCAATGCGCGGCAACCTGTTCCAGGATCAACCGCTTGCGGGCCTCTGGTTCTATACAACCAGCTTGTTCCAAAATAGGCGGCCAGAAATCTGTCAAAATTTTCAAGAAATCGAGTGTTAACTGCCAGTGAGCGGCATAATCCGCTCCTACCAACGTCTTTAGATTACTCAGCTTCAGGCTCGTTATTTCAACCTCGTCCACTAGGCGTATCAGCTCTTGGGCGAGACGTACCGCTGCAGCGGGGTTTAGGGTTCCTCCTTCTTTTTGCTTTTCAAAAGCCACTACCAATTGGGCCATCAACCCCAACCGTTGCCAAGTGGGCATGGCGGGGGGAAGAAGTTCCGGCGGTGTGTACCCAGGCAAGTCTGCCCCTTCTTCAATATCCGCTAACGCGATAATACGGGGCAAATGTGGCTGCAAGAAAAGCTTCCTGCAGTCCTAAGCATCCTCGCCGAGTTGGCAAGATCACTACAGAGCGGGCAAGGCTCAAGGGGTCTGATGCTGTCTGCGCAATCAACCCTTTTACAAGGGCTGGCAAAAAAGGAACGCCAAGGGGGATGGCGTATAGGCCGTTCATGTTATCGACCTACAGAAAAAGGGTAGTTATGCAGCCTCATGTGAGTTCGTATCCTTAATTGTCTCAAAGAGATGCTGAAATTGTTCAGGTGTTGGTAATGACTTTTCAAATTCTTTTGGCAAATCATGTCTTGTTGTCCAGTATCTCGAAACACCCAATGGCTGTTGCTTTTTCGACAGGGCGTATTCAACGACAATATGATTTGCTTCCTGGCACAATAGAAGGCCAATTGTAGGATGATCGCTTTCGTGTTTGATAGCACGGTCAAACACAGTTTGGTAGAATTCCAGTTGACCAATATAGCTTGGTTGAAATTTTCCTACTTTCAATTCGATTACCACGTAACACCGCAAGTGAGTATGATAAAAGACCATATCAGTAAGAACGACATGATGGTACCATGGTAATTCTCCAGCAACTTGCTGGAGAAATTTTTTGTCTAAATAAATCCCGGCAAAACGGCGCATATTATGCAAATTGGCGGGACTAAATCCTTTCATGTCTGGAAATTCATGTTTCAGATCACGCAAAAGCTGATCAATAATTTTCCCTCCCCATCCTAACTTCTTTTGACGATCCAGGATTTCTCTTCCAATGCGCCAATAAAGGATAACCAATTCCCGGTTTACTGACAGATGTGCCCTCAATTGGGCATTTTTGATTTCTGCTTTAAGGGTATTTAAAACATTAAGATACTCCTGGTTATTGATTAAGTTCGTCATATCTTCTCCAAAGCTAAGGAAAAGGAACGCTGGTCTGCAGCCTCATGAACCGCTTTCAAGCTTTCCAATGTTCCTATATCTCCCCATCTTCCCTCATAAATCATCCCATAAAGGTGCCCCTCGCTTTCAGCTTTATGAAAGAAAGGGAGGATAGAAAAGGCATGGACTTTTTGATCCGCCAGCAACCGGGGATGAAGGATACGGATGCCAGAAAAGACATAAGGCGCTGTTGGTTCATTTCCCCGGTACTGGGCGCGGCCATCCGGCCTCAAAAAATAATCCCCTGTGCCTTGATAGCCGATGGCGTTTTCTAAAGGGACCAGGAGAAGCAAGGCATCCATCTTCTCTGAATCCCATAGGGTGTTAAGGTGACTTAAGCAAGAATGGTGCCCATCCTGCCACCAAATGTCTGCATTCAAAACAAAAAAAGGATGCTCTTTAAAATAAGGCAATGCTTTTGTGATGCCCCCTCCTGTGTCCAAGAGATCGGGTTCATGGGACACAATAATCTCAGGGTATGTCCTTCCTTTGAGATGCGCCTGAATTTGATCTGCCAAATGGTGGGTGTTGACCACACAGCGCGAAACGCCAACCGCTGCCAACTGGTCGAGGGCATGGTCCAGCATTGTCTTGCCTCCCACTTGGATGAGAGGCTTTGGCGTGCGCTCTGTCAACGGGCGCAACCGCCGCCCTTCTCCAGCGGCTAGCACCATGGCTTGTGTAATCATTTTTAAGATCCATTCTTAACTGTGGCGCCCGAAAAAATCTTATCGCGCAGGTTATTAAAAAAATCAATCAGTTCAACAGATAACTTGTAAGCCTGATTTAAATATTTGGCGAGTAATTCGGGATTATTTGGGTATTCGTGGGATAAGTGATTACGGAATTCCCTCATTTCTTTCCACAATTTTGCTTCTTTAATGAGGTGAAATTTTTCAAGCTTGTTCATTTTGTCAATCATGGTTAACTCACTGGAAAATTCGTTTATCCTCCCCAAGACAACATCAATAAGCTTGCTTCCCAAAAAACCTTGCAGTTTTGAAAAACGGCTTATGAGCAGCTCAACGATCAAGATCTCCTGGTCGTTTAAACTTCGGACTTTTTCTGCCGCTATGGGTAAAGTAGGCGCTAGATGGTTTAAAGCATATAATAAACGCTTTTCATGAATGGCGGCGGTATCAAGCAGTGACTGCACAACAGTCTCATTCATACAAGCTGCACCCCTTCCTGTTTGGCAATATCATAGATCGGCAATTGAAAGTCACTGGAAAGCAACCTTAAAACCACATCAATTTTTTGCTCGCCAATTTTATCGTATAAGTCTGTAACAAACGATATTTTTTTATCTACAACGCTGCTTACATCGGGAATGGTTGTTTCAATATACAAGTCAATATCTCCTCCGCGGGCTTTCAGGTTAGCCCTTGAACCAAACAACCACAAATGGTCCTCGGGCGCAAAAAATTGGCGGAAAGTCTCGCAGATAGCTTCAACTTCAGAAGGTGCCAATCTTATATTTTTAAATTTCAACAATCTATTTATTCCTTCTTCAATTCTGTAAGCCAGTCTTCCGCTATTATTTGAGCTTTATTTCGTAAGAAACGCCAGTACGCCAACAGATTTTGAGCGGATTCAACGGCTTTATTCAAATTGTTGGCCATTAAGTCAGGATTATCAGGATATTCATGGGTTAAATGGTTTCTCAATTCCCGCATATCGATCCATTCCTTTGTGCTTGGCAAGAGGCCAACTTTTTCAAGCCGATGCAAAATATCCAGGAAGCTTTGCTGGCTGGTATCTTGCTGCTGTAACTCAAGAAGCAAAGGAAAGAGCTTTGACCCCATCACATCCTGAAGCTTGCTGAAACGGCTGATAAGCAACTCCATAAGCCCAAGCTGTTCATCTGTGAGCGTGAGAAAATCTTCCGGCTTGAGAGGCGTCAACGGTGCAATGTGGCGGGATGCCATTTCAAGGCGTGCCGCATGGGCATCGCACACTGCCATTAAGGAATTTAAGGTCTGTAACCTTTTTTGGTCTATCCGAAGCTCGGTCATCTTTATTTTCCCCTATTTCACAATAACGGCTGCCGCAGGGTAACTAAAGAGCAAGAAGTGACAGACATTCACGATAAAATGGACCAGTATGGCGGATTCCAGACGCTTCGTTCGATGGTAAGCATACCCATAAAACAATCCTGAAAGGGTGACGAAGGCGATGAAGGTTGTTCCCCCTTGCCGATGGCCTGGTAAAGCTACCGCAAACAGGAGCGCTGAAACAAAAATAGGAACGAAGGAAGGGACGTTGCAGCGGTTTGCGATTTTCATGAGGTGTGTTTGGATAATGCCCCGGAAGATCACTTCTTCTGCAAAGCAAACAAAATAAAGGTTGTTAAAGGCCCATAACCAAAAGGATTCAGGGAACTTGGGGTCAAAGTTCACATACCCGCTCAAAATCGCCAAGGGGATCAGCAATGAAATACAAAAGGCTGAAACCACAACCGTATCGCGCAACGATTTCACGCCGAACGGGGTCGTTTGCTTAAGGAAAACGCCGCTGGCGATGACAAGAACCACAGCGGCAATGACTTTGTCAAAATTTAAATACATGGTGAACGGTATGGCGGTCGGTGAAATAAGGATCCCGCTGTAAACACGTAAATTATGGAATCCGGGAACCATATGGCTTGCAAAGGCAATAGCGGCTCCAGCGATAAACAATACCCGCAAACAGTTAATCCACTCCTTTGAGGAAAGGTTTTGCCAATGAAGCGTACATATTCCCCAAAAGGCGGCAACAGCGCAGATACCCGCGGGATCAATAATCCCCTGGATAAAGGCAACCATAATTTGGGCCGCCAGGAGGGCAGCCAATAGGATGCGGGATCGCACAACAAACAATCCTGCGATTAACAAAGCAAGCGTTATGTAAGGAAACAACATACTAATCGATACTATTGTCATAAATACCCTCCTAATTTATGGATAAACCTTCGCATATGCGGATCAGATCTTGCGTAAGGGATCTCGTCAAAATGGAACCACTTGAGGCTTGCAAATTCTTGCCCGTCAAATGAATAAGTCGCGTGGTGGTCACCCTTTAAAACATACCAGAGGCTGACATCCGTATGGCCTGCTGTCAACCCAACAGTAACGGTAGAGGTTAGGAAAACAGGGTCCTCGCTCCAAAATTCAGCTTCAGTCCCTAATTCCTCAAAACACTCTCTTACGACAGCTTCCCGTGGATGTTCACCCACCTCTACATGGCCGCCAGAGGGCAGCCAAAGTTGAGCTTGCCGATGATCCACCAGAAGAATCTTGCGTGCTTCTTCGTCCAATAAAATAAAGTAAGAAACCAGGTGTTTGGGCGGAATATTTGGTTTTTCAAGGCGAAAGAGAGGGTTGCCGCTCTCTATCCAGGATAGCGTCTCTTGAATATGCTGATGTTCTAAATCATCGAACGGATAAATAGCGGCAACAATATTTGCAATCACTGACTTTGCCTTTTGGTTCTCCTGGATTACAGCTCTTGGCGCCATTTTATTTTTATCCTCAGTTTTATCCCGCTTCAAAAGGATCTTGTTCAGGATACCCCATATCCGCTCCTTTCTGAAGAGGTACCGGAAAGCCTAGCAATTACGCCTGCCATACTACTGTTTTCATCACTTACCATTTGCCAGGGCTTTTGGAAAGCTTGTGGCATATTTAGAGAATATGACTCTAAAATTTCCATTTTTTCTCTTTGGAATAAAGAGACCAAGTCATTACGGCTCAATAAAACGATTTCATCAGGCAGTTTAAAGTTTGGATATCTTTTTATCATTTCTGGGTTAACATGTTTCATTGCATCTTGAAAGTGCCCGGGGAACAAGTCACCTTGAGAGCATTTTTCCAAATATTGGGAGCGAACGGGTTCAAAGGTCTGAGAAAAAGGAGAGACGGTTGTCACGTAGAGCTTTCCTCCTGGCTTCAGGGATATTTTTGTCCACTCTATGAATTGTTTGATCTCACGGGGTTTCATAAAGTGTAGGACTTTATCAATCATAATGGCGTCATATTGTTCTGAAATATTTGGTAACTCTTGAGGCGCTTTTCCCTGCCATAACTTTAATTTCTTAAGCTTGAGATCTGATTCTTGTCCAAAGTATTCTTTAATTCGGACAACAAGTATTTTTAAATGTTCTTCTGAGACATCATTTGCTGTATAGGAGCCGACGTTGTTCTTGAGGGCTTCTATTGTTAGATTGCTATACCCTGCGCCAATTTCTAGGACGGATTTATTGGGTCTCGCTTCATTTTGAAGAAATGCTTCTCCTACTGGTGAAATAGAGAAAAAGACATATCCCGTGCCGTTTGTTGTGGGGCTTTTATCACCTTCAACGATTTCCGGTATAACGACATCCCTGATATCAAGATCATTGGGTTTCATTTCTTTTATAACGGCGGGACCTTCTTTCATAACACGTGCCTCCTTTCAATAGTAACAAGAGATTTAAAATCTTACGAAACGATCCTTCAGGGCTATGCAACTTCTATGATTCGATCTACCCTGAAGGCCCTTCTTTGGGCATCCTCAAAAACACCCTCAATGCCTAAATAGGTTTCTCCTTGATAGGTCATAGGGCTAAGGCGTAAAGGGGTGATGGTTATAGTTACTTTTTGATCATCTGCCTTATGGTACACCATCGTTAGGGGAGCGCTGGATTTTATCGCTTCTTCGATGCGGCTGACTTTGGTTTCCAAAGGGCATTTTTCTTCAGAGTTTTGAGAAGCCAGCCGGCTTAAGAACCTAACAATTTCCGTATTAACCCACATGTGATGCTTTTGAATGGGTTTTTTTAAAACCATACCTTCCAGACTGGTACATCGGCTTAACGCAACATAAACCTGTCCAGGCGTGAAAGCCCCTTTGCCAATATCAAACACAACTTTCTCAAATGTTTTACCTTGGCTTTTATGAATGGTAAGGGCCCAGGCAAGGGCGAGGGGGTATTGTGTGAAGGCGCCAACTACCTTTGCCTTAATTTGTCCGTCTTCCAGAAAAAATTGCGATATTTCCCATTTGTTTGGCACAATGCCCACTTTCTTTCCGTTCTCTAACTGAACAATCACCGTTTCTTTGTCATTCTCTTCCTCTATGGAAATCACCTTCCCCATTGTCCCATTGACCCAGCGCCCGCGCGGGTCGTTGTTGACCATCATGACCTGGGAATGAGGACGGATATTCAGAAGGGGCAAGGTGGGAAAGCAGTCTTGCTTAAAGTCACCTTCAATCACGGCCTGGAATTGGTGAAGCTTACCTGGTAATTTCTCCAATTTTTCTTCATTGAGCGCGTGCGCGTTTGCCGTATATGGCGTGAGATAAACGAAATAGCCGTCTTCGGGTGGCTCGAAGCCCTCCTTAACCCGGGTATTCAGTTTGGCAATATCGGCTTCAGTAAAAGTTTGGTTGCGGATGGCATTGAGCAAATGAATAAAGTTCACGTCTTTTTGCCGGTAGATTTGATCAAGCTCTATCACCTCCATGCGAAACGTGTCGAAAAAATGGGCGCTAAAAAAATAGGGGCTCTTATAGTGTGCTTGAAAAGCTTCTTTTTCTTGGGATGTCACAACCGGGGGAAGCTGGTATAAGTCCCCAATAAAAATCATTTGCAAGCCGCCAAACGGTTCTTGAGGGTTCTTGCCATTAAAGCGCAAGAAACGGTCAACACAATCCAGCAAATCTGCCCGGACCATGGAGATTTCATCAATAACGATGGCATCCAGGTTGCGGTACATATCCCGGTCCTTCCCTGGTCCCAGCTTTCGGATGGATTCCAGCGTCACGGTGGGTTTAAACTTGAAAAAAGAGTGAATGGTTTGCCCCTGAACATTCAAGGCCGCAACGCCCGTGGGCGCAAGGACAGCAATATTTTTAGGTGTTTTTGTTTTAAAATAATTGAGAAGGGTTGATTTTCCTGTGCCTGCCCGTCCGGTAATAAAGAGGTTAAGGCGCGTATTTTCCATAAGATCTAACGCATGCTGAAAAAGAGGGTTTAAATCAAGGATCATGCGTTACAAAACCTAAGTTCCAATAATGGCTAGAAGCGTAGGTTACACCAACAGGTGCATAGAATCCAGAAATTCCATACAATTGACAGTAATTACGGGATCATGAATCAAGGTGTAAATCGGTTACATGAACATCACGAGTTAACACAAAGCTATTGTACTAAAGCCGTATCAATCAAAAACAGACGGTTGTTTTTCATGGTTGCTATTAAAAACAGACGGCTGTTTTTAACATTTTAGGAAAGATCCTTAAATTTTTCTTTTGTTTTTTGGTAACGGGAGGGGCAGAATGCGCCATCTGTGGAGCATTGTTGGCGAAGAGCAGCTTTGGGGGCATTTTCATCTTCAAACAAGGCGAAGCAAGTTAAAGTATCCTCTTTCTCAACAGTAACCTGATCGCCCACATCAGCAGAAGGAACCAAGGATTGGAGAGGATGGCGTCCGTCAGGAAGGCCCCTAGCGGCATGAAGCATTAAATTGATTCTGGCAGAAGCAAGTCGGGTATTCTCATGGAAACGTACTCACAAGCTCAGGAGCTGCATTCATATCCAGCCATTTTGGAAGCAGGCTTTTTAAGGGAGCCGGCCTGAGATCAATAGTGTTGATTTCTGTTAAAGGAATCCAGTGGAAAGCCACATGATCTTCTTTTTGGGAGATCTTAATTTTAGGGTTTAACCCCGAAATATGAACTTTAAATATCAGGTTTATCTCATGCGTATGGCAATACGCCTCATCACCTGGAAAATTCCAGGCATGTTCTATAACACCTAAAAAACGCTCATATTGAGCTGTGTAACCTGTTTCCTCTTGGATTTCACGAAGGACAGCCTGGCGTGCCGATTCTTTAAACTCAATATGGCCCCCGGGAAGATAATAAAAAGATGCATTCAGTTCATAATAATGGTTGGGTGTGCTTCTTGGGTCATAAGCGAGCAGAATATGGTCATCTATCATGATGACTGCCCGTGACAGAACATGAATGTCATTTTTATTCATGATTTTCTCTTTCTAAAATGGGGTGGCCATCCAGATAAGGCTTAAAGATCCCGGTAATTTGGTCCGCTTCCCCCTTCCGGGGGTGTCCAGCGGATGTTTTGCAATGGATCCTTAATATCACAAGCTTTGCAATGGATGCAATTTGCGCTGTTGATCTGTAAGGCTGGTTTCTCTTGTTTATTTACAATTGCTGCTCCGGGCTATCAAAAAGGGCCTGGTTATGGGAAATGGCAAGCTCGGGTGTTCCCAGTTTTAGATGGTTAGGCTGATTTTCAGGATGATGGAGGTTGCATAAAAAAACAGAACTAAGCCGATCAAAGGTGATAACGCCATCTGGTTTAGGATAAGCGATAACTTGAGAATCGGAAGCCTTTTGAAGTCGCTGGTGGTCTGTCGGGTTTTGAAGCGTCCAGGGGGCATGTCCCCGGAATACATACGTCTCTAGCGCTGCGTTCGCCATGCCGGGAAGAATCCCCCAGCGAAAGCCGGGACGAATGTTGCGAACCTGGTATAATTCCCTGGCGACCCAGCTCCGGCGCAACCGGTCTTCATAATCATTACCCCGACCTTGTAAAGCTTCAACGGCACCTTCAGCCGCCAGCATCCCTGATTTCATGGCGAGGTGCGTGCCTTTCATTTTGGGCACATTGAGAAAACCCGCGCTGCATCCGATGAGAGCGCCTCCGGGAAATGTTAAGTGAGGAACTGATTGCCATCCTCCTTCATTCAACGCCCGCGCCCCATAGCTGAGACGCTTTCCTCCCTCAAATAAAGGACGGATGGCGGGGTGGGTTTTAAACCGTTGGAACTCTTCAAAAGGGGACAAGTAAGGGTTTTGGTAGTCCAGCCCAACAATAAGGCCAACAGCAATTTGATGATCTGCCAAGTGATAGACAAAAGCCCCCCCATAGGTTTGGGTCCCCAACGGCCATCCCATGCTGTGGATCACTGTCCCTGCTTTGTATAACTTGGAATTCACGTGCCAAACTTCTTTGAGGCCCAGTCCGTAGGTTTGAGGGTTTGAGGTCTGGCGCAACTGAAAATGATGGATGAGATTTTCCGCCAAACTTCCCCGGCATCCCTCTGCCACGAGGATCTGTTTGCCATAAATTGCAATGCCTGGTTGGTAAACGTCTGTCGGGTTGCCATCCCGCCCGATGCCTTTGTCGCCTGTCTTGACGCCGCACAAGGTGCCTTGGTCATCAAATAAAGGGTCGGTAGCCGCGAAACCCGGATAAATTTCGACGCCTAATGCTTCGGCTTGGTGGCCTAGCCAGCGGCAAAACTGGCTTAAAGAGATAATGGCATTGCCGTTGTTCTGCATTTGAGGGGGAACAGGAAGGGAGAAGCGATGCTTTTGGGTCAGGAACCAGAAATGGTCTTTGGTGACGGGCGTTCCTAGGGGAGGTTCCCTCTCCCGCCAGTCGGGGAGCAGCTCTTCTAACGCGCGAGGCTCCAGAACGCACCCGGAGATATTATGCGCCCCCACTTCCGACCCTTTTTCCAGAACACAGAGGGTGACCGTCGGCTCTAGTTGTTTCAGCCGAATGGCTGCCGCCAACCCAGCGGGGCCTGCTCCCACAATCAAGACATCATAGCGCATGGCGTCCATACCGGGTTCCTTAAAAAAGGACTTGTTTATCCTATGATTTTACTTTACCCAAAGTAAGTATGACGATAAACCAGAAACTTGTTGACCTGTTACGATGGTACCAAGACTTGGGCATCAGCGTTGCTGTCGGGGGAGGGCCGGCCAACCATTATGCGCCCTTGCGGACCCTCGTCCCCAAGGCTTCCTTCACTAAAAGAGAAGAGCCTCCTATAAAGAGGCCGCTGGCCGCAGCTGCCTTGACGCCATCCCCTCCGGTCTTGCCCTCTCGCCTGGATTTATCCCAATGTGAAACCTTGGGAGCGTTGCGCCGTGCCCTTGAGGATTTTGAGGGATGCGCCTTGAAAAAAACAGCAACAAACCTGGTTTTTGCTGATGGGAACCCGAAGGCTAGGGTGATGTTGGTGGGGGAAGCTCCGGGTGCCGATGAGGATCGGCAAGGTTTCCCCTTTGTTGGCGTTAGCGGCCAACTCCTGGACCGGATGTTGGCAACCATTGGCCTTGACCGCACATCCGTTTATATCACCAATATTATTCCGTGGCGCCCGCCAGGGAACCGTCAGCCGACCCCGCAGGAAATTGCTGCTTGTAAGCCCTTTGTTGAGCGGCACATTGAGTTGATTCATCCAGAAATTCTGGTCTTGGTGGGGGGTATTGCCATGAAAACCTTGTTTAACACCAATGATGGCATCATGCGCCTTCGGGGAACGTGGAAATCCTATGCCTCTCCTGGCTTAAAATCGCCGATTAAGGCAATTGCAACCTATCACCCGTCCTTTTTGCTGCGCTCCCCCGGACAAAAAGCCCAGTCTTGGCAGGATTTGTTGATGATCAAACGGGCGCTTGGGGCAGGGTGAGGAGGGCGAATGAAGAGCTTCGTGAAAGGTATTCTATTCATAAAGCTTCTCATGTTGACAGCATTTCCCATACAAGCTGAAATTATTTCCGCAAAAAGCATGAAAGAAATCCAGGCTAAAATAGAAGATGTCCTTCAAACCCAAAAAGCAGAAGATATGCTGCTCGCTTTGGATATTGATATGACGTTAACCCAACCTGATCATCCAGCCGTTTATTACCCGGCCATTAGAAAATATGCGGATGTTTATAAATCTATTTTAGGGCAACTTACCCTTGAGCAGAAGGATCTTGCGGTAACGTTAACCACCCAAATGGTTCCCCAGAGATGGGTTGAACAGGAAACCCCTAAGATCATCAATCACATCCAGAAAGAAGGGGTCAAAGTCATTGCACTCACCTCTTCACTGGCAGGAAAAATAAAAGGTTTTCAAGATAAGATGGTTGTTTTGAGAAGAAACTGCCTTCAAAAAATGGGGGTTGATTTTACGAGAACCTTTAAAAAATCGACAAAAGTCGCAACATTCTTTGATTTTAAAAGATATGCTGGTGGTCACCCTATGTTTTACCATGGCATTTTATCCACCAATGGGGAAGGTGCGGCTTCAAAGGGGGATGTGCTTGTGGCTTTTCTTCGCCATGTGGGGGTTCTTTACGAATCTAAAGCCCGCAAGCCAGGCTATTTTCCTAAAGTTGTTATTTTGGCTGATGACAAACGGAAACATTTGGAAAATGTTGAAGCGTCCTTGAAAGCTTATGACCCTTCCATCCGCTTTATTGGCATTGAATACGAAGGCGCTTATACCTATGCCCCTCAAGACATTTCAGCCGAAGATTTTGAGAGATTTTGGAAAGAGGTGGCAGAGCAAGCGAATTTTTGAATTAATTTTCCAGCCAATTGATCATGTAAATAAACATCAAGAATATGATTCATGAGCCGCTCTCTCCCTGCTTTCGGGCAAAGACCTCAATTCCAAGAATTCGTAAAACATGTAAGACTTTTCCGATATGGCATGTTGCCTTTCCATGCTCCAGTTCCCTTAGAAAACGAATGCCAACCCCGCAAACAGCAGCCAATTGCTCTTGAGTTAAGCCTTGCTCCTTACGTACTTCATGGAGTAATACGCCAAGCTGTTTTATATCACTAATCTTTTGCATTTTTATCATCCCTTTCGGGATGATTATAGCAGAAACAGGGGGGAATTCAACGGAATAACACCGATCGGGTTCTTGTTTGTGCTTTAAAGCTTGAGAAAGGACACACCATGCCTATCGGGATGATATAGCGGCTATAGGACGCCTTGATATTCCTAAGGTGTATCATCAATTATTGTCTTTTGCACTGCAAACGGCGGTTTTCTGCGCTTCCGTTTCTCAGATACTCTTTATTATTCTGCGATATGGTTCTCGAAACCCGCCATTTTAGCTTCGGTGACCTTCGGTTCGCCTCAAAATCCTTCCATTGATGACACGCCCTAACGTTTCCTGAATCAAGAAGAAAACGATTGAGGATGAGGCATAATCTTAATAAACGACAAAATTTTTTCAGCGCAGCCAAACGGGGATGTATGTGTGGTGTCCACGGTCAAGTCGTAAGGACGCTTGCGGTTATGAACGTGGGCAAATTGATCCCTTGCCAGACCTAAGGCGCGGTCTTCTCGCAAAATCTCCCGCTCTTGCAGTGTTTTGAGATCGCACATGACGCCGATAAAATAAACCGTATAACCCGTGAGCGCCTGCACATAGGCTTCAAGTTCCCCATCTGAAAACAAGACTTCATCTACAATCAGGTTATGGGCATCCTTGGCCAAGGTTTGAATAACCTTGGGGATGGAGTGCGTCACCGCCTTTCCAAACACGCCACTTTCAACACGCATCATGGGTTCCCCTTTATCCTGGCTAGGGACAAAACGGTACCCTTCATCGGCTTTTTCTCCAAAGCCAACGTACTTTGAGGGCATCATATGGAAAAAGGTATCAATTCCCAGAAGGAGCCAAGGCGTATCAGACAAGTGCTGTATGGCCTTAGCAAGGGTTGATTTGCCGGACGAAGAACAGCCGTTTAAAAACAGGATCATCTTTTTTCCTTTTTGAGGCTCAGAGGAATATTGGCTCAAGCCCGACCTTTCCATAGATTAAAGCCAATATCATCGCGTGACAACGATCCCATTCCATCTTTCGATTTTTTTATAACCCAAATTCCCCCAAAACATCCTCTAATTCGTTTCTAAAAGCATCACTATATTGACTTTTTGTCCTTGCTTTTTTCACATTCTTGGCATGGGGATTATGTGTAGTGATAATATTTTTCTTTCCTTCAATATGATAGACAAGCTTTAATCCACTTTTTGTACGATAGACTTGAACGTTGTTTTGGAAAAATGGATCTTCAAATAACGCTATGATTGATTCTTCATTAACTCGTTCTTCCTCCCTAATCTTACCAACTCTCTTTTTCAATGCCGAAGAAGGCTCTAACCCAATGCCTGTGGCTTTTTGAGTATCTATTTGCTTCTTTAATTGGAAGGCTTGAGCAAGCGTTTGTTGCACGGTAGCAATAAATCCTTGTTTCCTTGTTTTGATTTTTTGACGAGGCCTTGGCTGTGCTTCTTCTTCCATGTGCGGAGCTGATAAGGCATTGGCCGAGCTTTGATCATCGTCCAAAGATATTTGCGGGTTTACTTTTTTTTTGACTTCTGTCTCGTAAGATAGAAGCCTCTTCTTCAGCTTCTTTTTCCTTGAATTCAGGCTCTTTGATAGGGTCTGGTACGGCCCTGTCAGCACGGGCATATTGTTCGCTTGCCTGGTTTTGTTTATTTCCTGCTAATGGAAGATCCTCTTTACGTAAAGACCCAGCAAACTGTAAAGCTAAAGCTGCTTCTGCTTCTGCTGGTTCCATATTAGGCAGTTCTTCAAGTAGTGAAGCATATTTTTTATTATTCTGTGTTTCCTCAAGTCTTTTAGCCCAGAAAGCCGCTTTTTTAGAATCAGAAAAAGAGGGATCACTATTATAGCCTATATGGATTCTGAAAAGTTCTCTCATTGCAGCTGTCATGCCTTGTTGAGCTGCAGAGACAAAATACTTAATGGCCCTTTCTATATCAGGTGGTTGACCTTCAAACCCTTCTGCAAGCAATACCCCAGCATTAAATTGACCACTCATGTCGCCTTCTTCAGCTGCAGCGATAGAATATTCAAGGGCTTGCCTTTTATTACTAGGCTGGCCTTCAAATCCTTTGTTAACGAATGCTCCAAGTTGAGTTAGGCTCTCTTTATGACCTTTTTCAGCCGCTTTAGTATACAATTCGTAGGCTTTTGGCAGATTGGGAAGCTGGCCTTCAAATCCTTCTTCAAGTATTAACCCAGCATGAAATTGACTCTCTATGTGACCCTCTTCAGATATGAAACAGTTGAGGGCTTTTTGCAGATAGACAGGGTCTCCTTTAGTAGGTCCCTTCCCATTTTGAAATGCTAGCTTTAAAAACGCCATCCCAGCATTAAAATTGCTCTTTTCACGACCTGCTTTGGCTGCCCTGACAAAAAAATCAGCGGCTTTTTCCAAGTTGGGATCCTGGCCTTCAAATCCTTGTGCTAGTAATAGGCCAGCATTAAATTGGCTCTCCATGTCACCTTCCTTAGCTCCAGCCACATAATAATCAAGAGCTTTCTTTTTATCGGCTGGCTGACCTGGAAACCCTTCTTCTAGCAAACAGCCAACCTCAAATATAGCGGAGTTGTGACCTCTCTTGGCTCCTTTTTTAAAGAATTTGAAGGCGTTCTCTTTATTGGAAGGATTTTTTTCATCAATTCCCTGTAGCCATAACTTCCCTGCGTAATATGGGGCATGATTGTGGCCTTTTTCAGTTGCAATTTTAAACCAGCTGAAGGCTGTTCTTTTATTAGGAAGAACATCATCATATCCCGACAGAGCCAGGTGCCCTGCAGCATAGCTGCAGTTGGGGTCACCAAGCTTACCTCCTTCTTTAAAGCACTCGTAAGCTTGCGTTTTCATGTTTTGTTTAAGCAACTTTGTCCCATCAAGAAATAGTGTAGTCCCAAGATAACGAGCGCTTGATCCAAGGGGCTCACCGCTCTTCAGGCCTTCCGCAGCATGGGCCGTGGTGAGAGACGTACTGAGAAGCGCTCCAATCAAGATAGCATTTTTTCTATTAAACATTTAACTTAAGCTCCTTAAATTATGATAGCCATATTGTATTTTTTATGAAAGTTTATGTATAAATAAAAAAATAAATTTTGTCAATACATTTTTAATAAAAACGGCTTCATATGTAACTTTATTTTTAATCATATAAAAAAGTTTGTTTGATCAAAGCCAAGCTTTATTTTTATCGCCCATTGGTAGAGGTAGCGCCAATTTTAAGTAATCTAGGACAAAGCAGCGTTCTCATGGACGTTTTCCACAAAAGTAACATGCTCTTGTCGAACACACCCTGCGAAAAAATGTACCATTTGTCAGAACAAAAGAAGGAGGCGTATTATCTTTTCTTCTTTTCTCCTAAATGATAAAACTCCTGAACCCCAATTTCTTTTAAAAAATCTGTGTCATGAGAAATAACAATCATCGCGCCGGGATAAGTTTTTAAGACCTGGGCTACGTGGGTACGTGTTTCCAGGTCAAGATTGTTTGTGATTTCATCCAAGATCAGCAATTTGGGCGGTTTGGCGGCAATTTGCGCCAGCGACAACCGCGCCTTTTCGCCTCCTGATAAGGTCGATATAAAGGCTGTGACTTCCTCATTTTTACGAAAAAGAAAGTCATTCAAGTGGCGCCTCACTTCCTCAAGGGACCAAGCTGGCGCTAAAGCCTGGATCGTCTCAAGGACGCTTTTTTGAAAAGGCAACGTCGCATAATGTTGGTCCAGGTAGCCAATGTCATCCCGTCTCGGTGTTGCCCAGTCTCCCCCTCTCGTCACATCGCCTTCATTGAGAATGGCTTTGGCAAGCGTTGATTTTCCTGAGCCGTTGTTCCCCGTAACCGCCAGGCGGCCGCAAGCGCTGAGCGACAGGAAGATCCCTTCAAGAAAGGGGGAGTCATACCCGCAAGACCCATCCTGAATAGACATGATTGTTTTCGACGGGTTGATCTCTGAAGCTTGGAGGGAGAATTTTGGCATAAGGATTTCCGGCAACCGTACCTCAGATAATTTGCATAAGAGTTCCTCTTTTTTATGATGAATCTCTTTTTTCTTGAGCCCAGAAGTTTGTTCCGCCCGGCGGGCCTTGGCCCCTGAGACAACCGTTGGCCACTTCCTTTGCGTGATGTGCTTTTCGCCTTGTGCTCGGCTCTTTTTGGCCCGAGCTTGTTCTTTCATCAAATCCGTATGGGTTTGCTTTCTCTGCCGGTCAAGCAGCTGTAGTTCCTCCTCAATCCTATTGCGCTTTTTCCGGGTTTCCTGCTCATAATCCTCATAATTTCCAGAAAAGACCATGACTTTTCCTTGGTCAATATGCCATAGGGTATCGACGCACGTTCGCAATAGCTCTGGATCATGGGAAATCACAATCAGGGTACCTGGGAATTTCTGAAGGAGGCGTAAGAGGGAGCGGCGGTTTTGTGTGTCCAGATGATTGGTTGGCTCATCCAGCAGCAGGACATTGGGGCCCTTGGCTAGGGCTTGTGTGAGCGCTTCATTCAACCGTTGTCCTCCACTGGAACCTGCGAACCTGTCCGTTTCTTGAGGGACATAGCCGAAGCAAATGTCTTGGGGAACGCAAATTTCCCCTTCAAAAGCGGTGAAGTAGCCTTGAAGCATTTTAAGGAGCGTTGACTTGCCACAACCATTACGGCCTATGATGGCAATGCGCATTCCATAATGGATTTGCGTTGAAAAACCTGTAAAACAAACTTTTTGGGGAAACGTTAACCCAAGGGTGGTTAAGGAAATGGGGCGATGCATGATCATAATTCTCTCGATATAGGGTAAAAATAGAGCTTCACCAGCTGCCTATAAGGCAGCTTGCCTGTGTTTAGCCCTGATAAGGGGCTATCGAGAGGTTATTCCCATGATACGTATGACCGTCCTATTTTATGACAATGACGCTTTATAAATATGAGAAGGGGGAGAAAAGTTGTCAAGGGTGCTTCCATAGTGTTTTATGGTGAAAAGAAAATTATGAATTTTCAAAATCGCACGAAAAAACTTTTCCAAAGGGCGCACAGGATCTTGGGGGTGGCTACTCGGCTTTCCGCATCCTCTCATAGAGAGCAGGTAATGTCTCCTGAAGAGAGCCTGGTATATGGTTCATCTTTAAGTTTTCCATGGGGAAATTGCAATTATCCGAGTCTTCTGGGTTTCTTAAAGCGCATGCCTCAACATCTAGCCCTTCGTAAATAGCCATCGATTCTGGATTGATGTTTAAAGAGAAGAAAGATATCTTCTGAGCGGCTTTCTCTCTTGCATAAATCGTACTTAAAATGTAGTGAAAATCAAAAGACTGGCCACATACCAATACGGTAACTTTTTTCTGGGCTATTGCTTCTACAGGCGGGTAGAGGATTTGTTTTATGTCTTCCTCTGGGACATACACTTCAGATAACGGAATACCAGCTCGCTTATGGATACCATCGATATTATCCGTATAAATAAAAACATCTTTCCCTTGTTTCTCGAAGAAATCAGCCAAAGATTTCAAGGCGCAGTGGGCAGGGGTAGGTGCAATTTCGAACAGAGAAGTCTTTGTCCATTCTGTTTGGATGATTTTCAAAGTTTTTTCCCGTTCTTCAAGCAATTCGCCAATAAAACGCACCATACTCTCGTCAGTTGTAATATCTTTTGAAGCCATCTTTTCTAAACCTAAAGTCTCAAAAAAATCCAGGAGTGTTGGGACATAACCAGCCGAGATGCCCGCTCCAAAAGTAATGCAAATGGTGTGAGAATCTCGAAGATTGGCACATAAATAATCGAGGGAGCTTTCCCTGCAGAGGCTGGGTATCGGCGGAAGTCCAAATGGATTGTCCTTAGCGTATTCACCATTCACCTCTTTTAATTTTTCCTCAAGCCCTTGGTAGTTTTTTCCCCGATCTAAACAGTAATAATGTAATGGGCCTTCTTGAAATTTCTTGAAATGAAACTCTCCAATTTCTGATTCTTTGCCATAAACAACAGCTGTGACGTACATTCCTTCAGTGGTTACTGTATTATGTTGATGACGGAATATCTGGGTATTATGGTTATTAAAAAAAATTACCCCAAAATTTGGGCTTGAGAGTGTAAGATCAGATGCAACATAATATCCTTCTGCCCGGTCATCTGCTGCGAAAGCATTTGTTATCGCCAGGATGATAAAAAAGTAGGTTCTTGCTCTATGCCTCATTTTAAAAGCACCTCCCTCACTATATTTTTAAAAGAACTTTTCAAAATACACGAAAAGCTAGATATCATATTATTTTGATATCTGCAAGCAAGGTAATTTAATCTGGATATTTCTAAATTTCTCTGGTAACCAGAGAATTTTTCTTAGCTTGGGTAAAAGATCCCCTAATCCCTTTGCCAACGGTCTGCTTTTTGGATAAGGTAGGGGGAAATGACCCCTTTTTCAGGATTTTTAGCCATGCCCCTGACTTCTCACTCCTTAATACAGGCAGACCCCCAAATTGCAGAAGCGATTGTGCTTGAACTTCATCGGCAGCAAGACCAGATTGAATTGATTGCCTCGGAAAACATCGTATCAACCGCTGTTTTGGAAGCGCAAGGGTCTGTTTTAACCAATAAGTACGCAGAAGGTTATCCGGGCCATCGGTATTACGGGGGATGTGAGTACGTGGATATTGCCGAACGCCTGGCTATTGACCGGGTTAAGGCGCTGTTTGGTTGCGGGTTCGCAAATGTACAACCCCATTCGGGCAGCCAGGCGAACCAAGCTGTTTATCTCGCCCTTCTTCAACCTGGAGACACGGTTTTGGGGATGTCGCTCGCAGCCGGTGGGCATTTAACCCATGGTTCCCCGGTCAATGTATCGGGAAAATGGTTCCGTCCTGTCAGCTATGGCGTCCATCCCGAAACACACTTGATTGATTATGATGAGGTTGCGAAGATCGCTGAAGCGGAAAAGCCCCGCCTGATCATTGCGGGGGGATCCGCTTATCCCCGGATCATTGATTTTGCCCGTATGCGCCAGATTGCGGATGCTGTGGGAGCTTATCTCATGGTGGACATGGCCCATTTTGCGGGCCTGGTTGCGGGCGGCGTTTATCCAAATCCTATCCCCCATGCGCATGTGACGACGTCAACAACCCATAAAACGTTGCGGGGACCCCGCGGCGGGATCATCCTGACCAATACGGAAGAACTGGCAAAGAAGATGAATTCTGCCGTGTTTCCAGGGCTACAAGGCGGGCCTTTGATGCATGTCATTGCGGCAAAGGCCGTGGCCTTTGGGGAAGCGTTAAGACCTGAGTTTAAGACTTACGCAGCTAACGTGGTGGCTAATATGCAAAGCATGAGCAAGCGCCTTGGGGAGCTTGGTTTTTCCCTGGTGTCAGGGGGAACAGATTCTCATTTGGTTCTGGTTGACTTGCGCGCCCAGAACATGACAGGCAAGGCCGCCGAAGCCGCCCTCGGGCTTGCCAACATCACGTGCAATAAGAATGGTATTCCTTTTGACCCAACGTCGCCCATGGTCACATCCGGCATACGGCTCGGCAGTCCGGCTTGTACGACCCGTGGCTTTGGGACCCATGAATTTAGTCTTATCGCCGATATGATTGCTGAAGTGATTCAATCGCCAACGGAAACGACAATCCAGAAAGTACGCGATGAGGCCATCGCGTTGTGTCGCCGCTTTCCCCTCTATCCCTCCTTACGAGGGGCCTAACAGTTGCGATGCCCGTTTTGTAACCATCCTGACACAGGGGTTAAGGATTCACGGACAACGGAAGACAACGCGACCATCCGGCGGCGGCGGTTTTGCATAGAATGCGGTTCCCGGTTTACCACCTTTGAGCGTGTTCAACTCCGGGATCTTATGGTCTTAAAAAAAAGTGGCGTCCGCGTCCCTTTTGACCGGGATAAGCTCGCCCGGTCTATTGAAAGCGCCTTGCACAAGCGAACAATTGACCCAGAACGTACAGAGCGCGTCATTTCCAGCATTGTCCGCCAACTGGAAACCTCTGGAGAGACAGAAATTCCCACAACCCATATCGGAGAAATGGCGATGGAAGCCCTTCACAACCTTGATGCCGTCGCCTATGTCCGCTTTGCCAGCATCTATAAAGAATTTAGCGACGTCAAAGACTTCGTTGCCTTTATTAAAAACAATTCTCTTTAGAGGTTCGTAGGTTTCGCTCGCCTTTATCGCTCCTTGCCTATCCCCCCATCAGGAACACGGTCGGGAAGGTGAGTTCCCCTTGAAACTCCTTGACGGCAAAGTCGGCATGGATTGTCATACTGAGGGATTGGGTCTTTTTATCAAAAGCCATTACGGTTGCGGTCACATTTTTAATCCGGGGTTCATAGCGGATGATCGCTTGCTCGCAAAGTTCTGCAATGCGGGGCCAGTGTCCTTCATTGGTTGCGTCGTACTGAGAAAAATCGCCTAAGCCGAACATTTCAGGCAAGCCGAAGTTTAAGTCATCTTCTGAAAAATCATCATATTCAGCACGTTTGACCGTGGCGCGCGTATTGAGGATGCGCGCGACCTCCCGCTCAATAGACTGGATGAGTTCAAAGCGATTGTAATAACGTTTCGGGGGTTGCTCCGTCACCGTTTCCGGGTCATCGTCGATGAGACGGTCGAAAAGAGGGATAGGCGCACCAGCCGTTTTCTTGGGTTCCGCCCGCGCATCTTTTAGGGCCTTAGACATGGGGCCCTCCTGAAATAGCTATTCCTGAAGATCAAACAGAAATAAACCTGCTTACGACATCGCTGTATTCTGGGCATAATCCCATCCAGATGCTGTTTTTCCGTTAGGTTTATCCGTGAAATCTGTTGCTGCTGCGGTATCAGCCCGTGTCGTGATGCGTGCCTTGATTATGAGCTTGTCTGGAAATTCTTCGACAGATTCCAGGAAGCAACGTGTAAATATTGTCTGGTAGAGTATGGTATTATCGTGGTCCTTGCCAAGATGACCAACGCGCGTGATTTTAATTTCCTTAATTGGGGTATTATCCCTCATATGTTGCCGTAGCATAGGCATGGCAGAATCTGTCAAAACATGCATTTCAAGCAAAGAATGGATCAGGGTGGCGCTGGCTTGGAAGTTACTGGTCATGGTTCCAATAGAAGGACGTTCTTCAATGCTGGTATGCCAAAGAAGTTGGACAGCATTTTTGAGTTCTTTGGCATTTTTACTGTCGCCTGCCCCGACATTTGAGACCTGAAAAACGTCATCCATCGATACAAAAAAGCTCGATGTAACCGTTCCCATGGAAGGATTATCAGCTTGAGGAAGGTGGATTTGGGTTGAGCCTATCTTTTGCACTGTTTCTCCGGGCATTCCTAAAGATCCTCTGGCTTACGATACTTCTTTTGCATTGAAAGGCTGGTAGCACAGACGCGACAACCCTTGGAAGAGAGGCTGCTTGTTCTTCTGTGAGGAAGTGGAGTCATGGAACGTACGTATAGCCTTAATAAAAGGTTAAGATATTATTAAGGCTACACGGAAAATAAATTAGGCGCTATATCTGATTTACAGCACGGGACCAACAAATATAAAAATTTAGGAAATAGTTATTTAATTATTTGAATTGTATGTGTTTTTTTTGCAGTATGGGGCTCGGTCATACCCTGAGGGCTTCAAGCTCTCTCGTTCCATCATGGCAAGCTTTCACTTGCCTCTGACCCTTTTGGGATTTCACGGGGTTTATGATTATCATCTATGGCAACAAAAGTAAAAGTCCCTTCGGTAACCTTGATCACTTCATCTTGCAAGGAGCGCCGTACCCAGGCTTCAATATGAAGGGTGAGGGAGGTATGACCGATCCGGATCACTTCTGCGTAGCAGGTGACCTCATCGCCGACAAAAACAGGCTTGTGAAATACAAGTGCATCAATAGCCACCGTTGCAACCCGGCCTTTTGTTTTGACGGAAGCGACACTCCCGCCTGCTAAATCCATTTGCGCAACCAGCCAACCGCCAAAGATATCGCCGCTAGGGTTTGTGTCCGCTGGCATGGCGATGGCTCTCGTTGACAACAATCGGTTGGGTGGCAAATACGTTTCCATTCTTTATTCCATGCCCAAGGCTGGGAAATCGCTCAAGTTGGAATCCCGTTTCCTTGATCTGCTTGGCGCTTTATCCTTTACCGCCAAAGAAGGATCTGGCTCCCCCTTAGGATGGATAACTTTCCCGGCAAGCAGTTTGGCGAAGGCGTCTTTTTCGACGGGTTTGCTGAAATAATATCCTTGAATTTCATGGCAGTGATTTTCTTTCAAGAACTGAATTTGTTCTTCTGTTTCAACGCCTTCTGCGATAACACTGAGCTTTAATTGTTGGGCCATCGCAATGATCGCTAAAACGATAACGCCATCATCCTCATCTTGTGGCAAATCCTTTATAAACGACCGGTCTATCTTTAATTTACTGACGGGAAACCTCTTCAAATAGCTTAAACTTGAATATCCTGTCCCAAAATCATCAATGGACAAGCTAATGCCCAATGCTTTCAAATTTTCCATGGCTCTCAAATACAACTCCGTGTTCCCCATAATGCTACTTTCTGTCAGCTCAAGTTCTAAGTATTGGGGGCTTAATTGCGTTATATTGAGGATATCAGATACGCTTTGGACAATATCTTTATGGCGAAACTGATGGCCGGATAAATTGACAGATACTTTGACTTTAGGCAACCCAGCCGTTTGCCAGGCTTTAGTCTGGGCGCAAGCTGTGCGCAAAACCCATTCCCCAATGTCAATAATGAGTCCTGTTTCTTCAGCCAGTTCAATAAATTGCAAGGGAGGAA
>JAJONN010000091.1 GCA_021323455.1 Alphaproteobacteria bacterium
TTTCAAGTCTGACCATCCAGACTATCCTGATGGTGGACAATTGCGGGATTTCATTTATATTGACGATTGCCTCGATGTGATGATGTGGCTTTATGATCATCCTGAAGTCAGCGGCCTCTTTAATGTCGGCACAGGCCAGGCGCGCAGCTTTGCTGATTTGGCAAGGGCTGTATTTGCGGCCCTTGCGTGTCCCGAGTCCCTTGAATTTATCGATATGCCAGAGACCTTGAAAGGCAAGTATCAGTACTTTACCCAAAGCATCAACACAGGGCTTTGGACCAAGGGCTATAAATGTTCATTTACTTCTTTGGAAGAAGGTGTCAAGGATTATGTTCACCGGTTCCTTGTGCAAGATGACCCTTACCGATAAAGAAAAAAGAGTTTTTAAGCCTATGAAAAAATTGAATAAACAAAAAATAGCGGTTGTGGGCGCTACGGGGAATGTCGGGCGGGCGATGCTGTCTATCTTGAGTGAACGGGGCGTTCCGCTTGAAAATGTCCAGGCAGTCGCGTCCGAACGGTCAGGAGGCCGGGAAATTTCCTATGGGGAAGCGGGGGTCTTGAAGGTCAGCCCTTTAAGCGCTTTCGACTTTCAAGGCGTGAGCATTGCCTTGTTTTCTCCGGGGGGAAAGGTGTCTGCAGTGTTTGCGCCAAAAGCAGCTGCTTTGGGATGTATTGTCATCGACAATACGTCCCATTTTCGCAACGACCCAGACATTCCCTTGGTCGTGCCGGAAGTGAACCCACAAGCCATAGCGGACTATAAGAAGCGCGGCATCATTGCGAACCCGAATTGTTCACTGATTCAACTGCTTGTCGCGCTCAAGCCGCTGCATGATATAGCACCTGTCAAGCGTGTTGTTGTCTCCACGTATCAATCTGTATCGGGCGCTGGCAAAGACGCCATGGACGAGCTTTTGAACCAGACACGCGCCTTATATATGAATAGTCCAGCAAAGTCCCACCATTTGCCCCGTACGATTGCTTTTAACGTTATTCCTCAAATTGGGGAATTTCAAGAAGATGGCGGCACGGATGAAGAATGGAAAATGAGGGTGGAGCTGCAAAAAATCCTTTCGGCGGATATCCAGGTTTCGGCCACCTGTGTGCGTGTTCCGGTCTTTATTGGCCATGCGGTTGCGGCAACCGTTGAATTTAAAAGCCCCATCAGTGTCCTCCAGGCACGTAAAGCCCTGAAAGCAGCGCCAGGCGTCATTGTGACGGATAATACCGAAGAAAGCGACTACACAACGCCGATTGAATGTGCCGGCGAAGACCCTGTATATGTAAGTCGCATCCGTCAAGATACAAGCGTTGCTCATGGTTTGAATTTATGGATTGTGGCAGATAACGTCCGGAAAGGGGCCGCTTTGAATGCGGTTCAAATCGCAGAAATCCTGGCAAAAGATTATCTGTCCTAAAACGACCTCTGTGTGAGAAGCCTGTGCTTATTGACTATTTCCCCTCTATTTTAGCCCTGGCCAGCATTCAAGCCGTTGGCCTCATAAGCCCGGGGCCAGACTTTGCCATTGTGATGCGCAACAGCTTAATCCATTCTCGAAGGGCGGGGGTATTAACAGCCGTTGGCGTTTCTCTGGGAACAATGGTCCACTTATTTTATATTCTTTTTGGCGTGGGAGTCCTTATTTCTGAAACTATTTGGCTTTTTCATTTATTCAAATATTTAGGGTCAGGCTATCTCATCTATATCGGTATGAAAGGCTTGAGGGCCAGAAAAGGCGCTCTAGATTATAGAAGAACCCAAATTTACAAGGATATTCCTTCTTTTACAGCGCTCCGTTCAGGATTTTTAACGAGTATCATGAATGTAAAAGCTATGCTCTATTTTTTGAGTTTGATTTCTGCGTTCATCACATCCAAGGAGCCTGGCCTCATTATTTGCATTTATGGTATTATTATCTTTTTCTCCACGTTGATATGGTTTTCATTTGTTGCCCTTTGTTTTTCCCATGAACGCTTGCACTGCTTCTTCAGTCGCTTCCACCACTGGATTGAGCGCACCACAGGCGGCCTTTTAATGCTGTTGGGGATTCGCATGCTCTTTATTGAGGCAGGGTCGGTGCCGTAGGTCCTTCTATCCACTAATTTTCCAGCCCAAGGAATAGCTTGAACTGCGTCCCCCTGCTGGATTTTTAACCAGAATTCCCAGATTGAGCCATTCAAGGATATCGCGATAAGCCGTAGCTTGAGAACACTTTGTCATCTTTGCCCATTTTGATTCAGATTATTCACCGCATCCGATAGGCTTCAATTTGTTGAGAAAGGATGATTGCAACAACGCAATCAAATTAACCCTACTTAAATTGCTGAAGGATAATATTAACCCTACTCATCTTGATGCTGATATAAAATTAACCCTGCCCATATTCCTTTAAACTTTAATAAAAAATGCTATCATGAGCCATAGGATCACGAGTTACAGCTGCTTCTTCGGCTTTTTAAGTAAGTTTTTGCTTTTTAGACTTGCGCTCGTGAACTGAGAGGGAGAAGGATGGTAAGCGCTATTCAAATGTGAAATAATTTTTATTGACCTTTAAGCGAACTTCAAACCAATAATTTCCAGAACTTTGTGCATTTTTTTCATCATTTTTCCAAGTTCCCATCAGATAAATTTTGAGCGTCTTCTTGTTTTTTAAGAGATTTAAATGTTTAAAGATTTGAAGATCTTTTTTAATTCTGGTTACCCCCTAATCGTACTTCTGTTCAATCCATTCCATATCAAAATCACTAAATCCGAAATGGTGGCCAATTTCATGGATCATGACGTGATGCACCAGCTGGGGGAGGGTTTCAGAATTTTCCCGGGCAAAGCGGATCAGGGGACCTCGATAAAGGTAGATGATATCGGGAATGGCGAGCGTATCGTTTGTTCCCTTCAAAGGCAGGGGAATTCCTTGGTACAGCCCAAGAAGGTCGTATTTGTCCTTTAATTTCAGGCCGTCCAGCACATCCTGTTCAGCAAAGTTCTCAACCCGAACCAAAATATTATTCGTATACTCCTGGAACCGCTGAGGTAAGGAGTTAATGGTGCGGTAAGCCAGCGCATAGACTTCGGCAAGGTCTGGCAGATCAGCATCTTCATGACGCCGTATCAGCGGATTCTTTGTCCCTTCTTTTTTCATCCTCTTTTACTCTTTCTTCTGGTCTTGCAAGAATGCTTGATGCACGGTTAAAGTGTAGCCATAGGATTATTCTACCCCTAAACTGGTTAATAAATGGGTAAGTGCCCATCATTAAAATAAAGGAAATCTCCATGAAGGTTTTGACGTGGATGTGCTTTGCTGCTGGCTTGTGTTTTTCTCTAGGAGGGTGTAACGACGGCGCTCTTGAGGGGGCGATCAAAATGGAAAAGGCGAAGGTGTGGTTGGAGAAAGTTAATTTTAAGGTCAGTAAAAAGGTGAACAGCAATGCACCGGTAGCCGTCCACCTCATCATCATTTATGATGATGGCGTTTTAGGGCAGGTTTCAGCCATGACGGCAGAGCAGTACTTTGCCGCTGAAGCCCAATTGCGCAAAGACCATGCAAATGACATTGATATTATTGAATGGGAGATCGTCCCAGGTCAGGAAATGGACAGTGAAACGATTATGCCGACAAAAGCTTATGGGAAGGGCGCATTTGTATTTGCACGTTATAGCACACCGGATGCGCACCGGGAAGGAATTGCCGATGAACAGGAAATTACCCTTCATTTAGATGAAAAGGATTTTTTTATAACGAAAGATCGATAACTTCCTTGTCTTTCGCCTGATTTTTCAGACATTAACCTTGACGGGAGCAGAAGAGATCTATAAATAATGTGTAAAGCTTTTCAGGCTTGGCTTGGGAAGCTTTATGCGTTTCATTTTAGAATTTGGTACGAACCAG
>JAJONN010000092.1 GCA_021323455.1 Alphaproteobacteria bacterium
ACCAAGCGGAACTTGATAAGGTTGTCAGCCATGCAAGCAACACCAGCGGCGTTGAAAAAGTGATCAGCTATGTTCACGTTAAAGAGGGAGCAGAGAAGGATGAGCCAGGGGAGGATGAGGTGAAGAAGGATGCAGCGGAATAAGCTATGTCCCTTGCCATCCAAGCTTCTGTTGTCCCGGCACCAGAAGATATAGGTTTTCTGAGCCAGGGAATTTACAAGGAAGCTTTAAAGAAAAAGAGCATGCGCCCCATTCAACGCTTTGGGTTTTTCCTGAAAAATGAGGCTGGTCAGACCGTTGGCGGCGTTGACGGGTTTTGTTATTATGGGTGCCTTTATATGGACCAACTTTACATTGAAGAAGCTTACCGCGGTCAAGGATGGGGCCAAAAGCTGGTGAGAGATGCTGAAGATTTTGGCGTATCCCAAAAATGTACGATGTTTACGGTAACAACGATGGATTGGGAGGCCAAGGGCTTCTATGAAAAGCTGGGCTATGTCCTTGAATTCTCCAGGGCCGGCTATGAAAACCAGTCAATGATGCATCACTTGCGGAAAGGGTGAACGACCCTCATCTTTGCATTAAGGCGCAATAAGCCACATCAATGATGTAAAAAACAGGAATTCTGTCAATTGCGAGATTTGTTATTGGAGGCTTGACATTTCGACGAAAAACTATATAGTTATAATTAATAAGCCCGCTACGCCTCTCAAAGAAGCGCACCAAGCGGGTATTTTTTTATGGGCGTGTGATGGTTCAAGCCTTCACACCGTTTAAAAAACCTCCTTTTTCTGTTGAGGAACAAGTAGCCCTCCTTAAAAGCAGAAGCTTAATCATAAAGGATGAGGTAAGGTCCCGAGCTGCTCTCACTTTTATAGGGTATTATAGACTTTCAGGTTATATGATACCCTTTTATGATTCACCTCGTGAAAACCATGTCTTTATGAATGGTACAACCTTTGACGATATCCTTAATCACTACGAGTTTGACAGGCAACTGCGTTTAATATGCCTGAATGCCATAGAAAAGATTGAAATAGCATTCCGCGCTCTTGTTTCAGACCAAATGTCCTATATTGATAAGAACTCTCATTGGTATGAAAATCAGGTTTATTTTAAGGATTTGGAGTTTCATTCAAGGTTTATCAATAAATTAAAAGGCGAAGTAGGGAAACCTTTGGATGTCCTACCAACCAAAAAAGATCATAAATACAAATTTATAGATCATTACCATAAAAAATATTCCTATCCTGAGCTTCCTCCATCATGGATGATATTTGAGACACTAAGCTTTGGAGAGGTATCATTTGTATTTAGGTCCTTATATGATAAACACAAAAAGCAAATTGCTAACCATTTTGGCCAAGATGATAAGATTTTGTCGTCCTGGATACATTCAATATGCTTTTTAAGGAATTTATGCGCTCATCATTCAAGAGTTTGGAATCGTGAAATGAGCGTACCTCCTAAATTAGCAAAATTATACAACAGTATTCAAACCGCTGGAAGGAATAATTATTTTTATGGGTTCGTAGTGATTATAAAAATTTTACTAAATAAAATAGATCCAAACAACAATTGGATTGCTTTTTTGGATAGCTTATTTAGAAAATTTCCAAATATTAGAGTACAACAAATGGGTTTTCCTACGGATTGGAAAGAAGCCCTAGACTCCCATATAACCCACTAAATTTTTTAGATAACTTTTTGCGATTTCAGCAGTAGTTGTTTTAGAGCACAATCCTGTTACCTCTTCCTGACTTTCGCATTTTTGGCGAAAGCGGTGATGAAGCTTGGAAAGGGGGGAGAGGGCAACCATCTCCTGGGTGCGTAAGGTCTTTGCCTTCCCAAACTTATCCTCTCCTTCTACATCTCCTTCGGGTCCCTGATGGATAGATCTTCTGCAATAACCTCATCCGGGTCATGGGCAGGAGGGCGCTCCTTGAGGCGTGTCTGGATCTGTGTTGCCAAAGGCAGATGCCCTTCTGGCGGCTTCTCAGGCAGATAAAAAGGTTGGCTGGTTGGAAATGACCCATAGGGCCTTGGCTTAATAACAGGGGGAACGTCTGGAATAGCGATTGGCCCTGCGCCTGGTTTTGGTAAATGAAAGTATCCGCTGGTCAGGACAAGTTTTTTAAGGGCTTCTTGAAGTGTTTTGGCTGTTGCGTCGGGACGCAAAACCGCTGGGAGGCTTGGTTGTACGACGGCTATGGCAGGTTTTGCAATAGAAGGAACAAACGTTGGTGCAGAGGGTGCCTTTAAAGCCTGCATCGGGGTAATCACAGGCGGTGGTGGGGCTGGAATAGGTTTAACGGAGGCAGAGGATTTTTGCGCTAACCGGGTTGCTGCGGGTAAGGGAGCTGGTTTTTGCACTGGGGGTGGCGCAACAATCCTTTGAGGCGCAGGTTGAACAGGTACGGGCCGTACCACCGGAACGGATGGCGGCAAGGCAGGTCGCGGCGGTGGTATCCTGGGCTGCGGCAAGGGCGGCGTGATGGGTCGTGGCGGTTGTATAGATGGTTGGGACAGCGGCGGCATGGTAGACTGTGGCAAAACAGGTCGTGGTGGTTGCAGTTGTGGTGGTTGTATCTGCTGCCGTGGTGGCATTTGTGGTTGTTGCATCTGTGGCGGCTGCGTACCTAGGGGTGGCATACCGGGTGGCTGTATACCGGGGGATTGCATACCGGATAATGGCATATTAGGCGGTTGAGTGCCGGATGGTTGGGCAGGTGGTTGCATGCCGGGTGGCTGCATACCAGACGATGGTATGCTGGGCAGTTGGGTGCCGGGAGTTTGGGTGCTGGGTGGCTGGGTACCAGGTGGTTGCATACTGGATGGCTGCATAGGGGGCGGTTGGATTCGTGATGAGGGTATCTGCGGCGATTGCATCTGTGATGGTGGCGTTACAGGCTCACTTGGTGTTGGCTCTTCCCTTTCTGACGTTGGCTCTCCGGGCGTCAGCTCTTCTGGCGTTGGCTCTTCCCTATCAGACGTTGATCTTTCTTGCCTCAGCTCTTCTGGTTCAGGTTCCCTTGGCGTTGGGCTTTCTGATATTGCTTCTTCCTGTGGCGTCAGTTCTTCGGAATCACTCATTTTTGAGGGGGGAAGTTTGGACAGGCAAGATTTACATGTCGTTTGTTTTTGAAAACATTGAGGGGTTGCGCACACAGATTTTGCGTAAACAGGATACAGAGTAATGGTTGGGCTTTTCTTCAATTTTTCATCAATAAGATGAAGGGGAATGCCCAACTGCTCCAGTTTTTGGATCATCTCAGAAGAAGTCATCGTGATGGGGTACGCAGGAAAAGGCGCAGGAGAAATATCCACAGAAAGAATCTCTTTCCCGACCAGCAATAGCATCAAGCAGAGCCGAAAAAGAACCTTTCCGTATCTGTTAAGCTCTGTATCTTTGCCATCATCCACCATTGTTCATCCAAAAGTAAAATTTTCTGATGTTCCAGGCTAAGGGTTAGACGGAACAGGTGACGCTGGCGGTATTGCAAAGGCGTCAATTTTTGGAGGTGCTTCTCTCGTTATCCCTGTTTGGGCTTGATTAACACTCCCTTGCGCAAATTCAGGTTTCCCTGTTGTGGTACGAATCGTTGTATTTGGACGGCTGGCTGTTGATAACGCGCCATATGGACTGATTGTTTTGGGTGGAGGCGCTGATGGCACGGTTCCTGACGGTACGGCTGCTATTCCCGTTGGTGATGCTGATGGTACTGCTTCTTGTGTTACGGTCGGTGTTTTCGTTACCGTTGGTGCCGCTGGTGTTGCCGTTACCCCTGTTCTCGGCGTTGGCCTTTGCTGCGGCTGTTGTTGGCTTTTGAGCGCTTGTTCGATGGCTTGCGCCCTGGCTTTAACGCTTCCTTTAT
>JAJONN010000021.1 GCA_021323455.1 Alphaproteobacteria bacterium
AATTGGGGGCGCGGTTAAAAAAGCACTTGAATTTCATAAGCTTACCCCTCAAGATATCGACTGGTTCGTCCCCCACCAAGCGAACATCAGGATTCTTCATGCCGTGGCAAAGCATTTTGCTTTGCCAATGGAGCGTGTCATCATAACGGTGGATAAACACGCCAACACGTCTGCTGCTTCCATCCCCTTGGCGCTGGCTGCAGCAGAGGCAGACGGGCGCATTTTACCAGGACACCTGGTTGTAATTGAAGCGATGGGAGGCGGGCTTACTTGGGGATCTGCCTTGATAAGATGGTAATGAATAACAAAAAAACGGAGACTCAACATGACGGCTGAGACTGTAACTCGGGCTGATTTAATTAACAAACTTACCGAGAATAATAACTTTACCCGGCAACAGGCCGCTGAGATCTTGAAAAAAACACTGGAAGAAATTGAAAAAGCATTAGCAAAGGGCGAGCATGTTAAAATTTCTTCTTTTGGAACTTTTTCTATCCTTCAGAAAAAAGAGCGTATTGGGCGTAACCCTCGCACAGGTAAGGATGCAAAAATCTCGCCCCGTCGAGTGCTCAGCTTTCGGGCTTCCCCTGTTTTTAAGAAATCTGTTGTAAGAGAGGTGCCTTTAGAAAAAAAGGAGGATTAAAAAAGGCCAGGCTTTCCGATGGCCTTAATTTAAGGTATGATAAGCCCACTGTTTATAAGGATTAACTTTAAGAAAAAAAGGATTAAAACATGATTAAGTGTGTTTCTTTAAAAAAATGGTTTTCCCTTTGCTTATTTTATACCCTAAGCGTCATGGGGGCTTTAGGCGCTGCTCAGGCGGAACTTATTCCCGATGCATTTGTAAAGAGTCATCTAAAACCTTATTCCGACAAGGAAAAAGAGTTAATTGAAGCTGATCTCCGTAATATTGCTGATCTTTGCTTCCGGGAACAAAGGCCTGGAGGAGATCAACCCCTTTATGTTGCTACGGCCGGCGGGCCAGGGGCCAGCAAATCAACGATTCTGGAAACCTTTTTGCATGATCATCCCGATTTCGTTTATGCAGACCCTGATCCCAGAGCTTTAAAATTCATGATCAATACGTATTATCAGTCCCTTACGTACTATGCAATCAGCCAGGCACCTTCTTTTCAAGCTGTATTACGTTCAGCCTATGAAAAGTGGCGCGCAGCTTCAAACTACATTGCCTGTACCATCCTGAATAGAGCCTTTGCTGACGGATACAACATTGCCCATGGGACAACATCAACAGCCAAGGAGGTTGCAGGACTATACGGTAACTTAAAGGCAAAAAACTACAGGATTATGTTGCTCTTGTGTGGTTCAACGGACCAAAACCGCATTAATGCCATTCATAACCGCTCAATGCAAGGCTTTGTCCAAAATGCAGAAGAAGATACCATTAATAAAGGTAAAATATTCTGGGAACGCTTCCCCATTTATTTCCAGTATGCGGATGAGATTGTCATTTACTGGACGGAGGACTTTGCCAAAGGGAGTGTGAAGGCGGCGACTTTTGACCCTAAAGGAGGGGTTGTTATCCTCAATCCACAAGCTTACGAGCGTTTTGTCAACCAGTATGAGCAGGAACGGGCCGAGCGCCGGGATATTCCTTCTTTTGAGGAGTTAATCGCAAGGAAGGCATAACAGAGAGGCGGCTGCAGATCCTAGGTTATAACTTGGCGCCCATGGCGATATGATAGCAGCCGCCGATTTTGGTAAAAGATTTGGATGAGTGGCCAACCTTTTTAAAGTGTATGACACGGCTTTTTATGCTTGCCTGGTAATATAGTAAAGCGGAATCATAATTTAATAATATGTATGATAGAGCTTTAGTAATATATGTCTATCCGCATTCTACCTTCTGATATTGTTCATAGAATTGCTGCTGGAGAAGTGATTGATCGGCCATATTCAGTGGTCAAAGAACTTATGGAGAATTCGATTGACGCTCATGCAACTTACATTCAAGTTGCGGTTCGCAATGGCGGAAAAACCTATATTTCCGTTAAGGATAATGGTTGGGGGATAAAAAAAGATGAACTCGAGCTCGCTATCCAGCGGCATACGACGTCTAAGTTGCCTAAAGATGACTTGTTTGACGTTAGGACTCTTGGATTTAGAGGAGAAGGGTTACCATCCATAGCGGCAGGGAGTCGATTATACATAAGTAGCCGTACCTCTGACGAAGAGAATGGATGGAGCCTCTTCGCTGAAGGAGGGAAAGTTCATCCTTTAAAGCCTGTTCCTCAGGATATGGGAACCCATGTAGAAGTGAAAGATCTCTTTTATGCTCTCCCCTCCCGCCTTCGGTTCCTGAAAACGGATGCTTGGGAAGGTGAGTTTATTCTTATGACCTTCAAGAAACTCGCCTTAGCTTACCCGTCTATAAGATTTACATTGAAGGTAGATAAACATGAGGTCTTTGATCTGCCCTGCTCCGCAGATAGGAAGAGGCTCATCCATATACTTGGTAAAGACTTTGCGAAAAACCATATACCCATCAATGGGGGACAAGGAGCCTTAAAACTTAAAGGGGCAATCAGTCTTCCTACCTTTCATAAATCGACTCCCAATTACCAATACTTTTTTGTCAACGGTCGGCCAGTTAAAGACAAACTTTTGTCATCAACGGTGCGCAACGTCTATCAAGATCTTATATTTCGTAAAAGATATCCGGTATTAGCCTTATTTATTGAAGTACCACCCGATGAGATAGACATCAATATACATCCTCAAAAGCATGAAATTCGCTTTAAGCAGCCAGAAATGATAAGGCGCTTTATTAAAGGCGCTCTGAGCCATGCTTTGCATGAGAATGCTCACCAGGTATCAACCACGTTATCTCGAGAGATGCTTGATATGCTTTTTACGGATGAGTCTTCCTCTCCCCATTCCTATACCACTCTCAAAGAAGAGTTTTCCCCCTATACCTCTCCAAAAGAGCAGAAAAAAAGTCAGCATGAACAGTCGTTTAGATCTTATCCCTTAGGCCATGCTCAAGGGCAATTATATGAAACTTACATATTTTCTGAAGGAGAAGACCAGGTCTTTATTATCGACCAACATGCGATGCATGAGCGCTGCGGCCTTTAACTCCTCCGCCTAAGTTTAAGCCTAATCAACTAGAAAGCGAGTTGGTGACCACATACCAAGCGGAATTGAAAAGCTTTGGCTTTATTGTCGAAAAAAAGACAGAATGGGTTATTATTCATGGGATCCCCGAACTTTTAGGGCAAGTGGATGCGAGACAGCTTTTGCATGACTTATTGGATGAAATAAAGGACTTTGATCACCATACACAGCTTAAGGTGCGCATAGACAGGATATGCTCTCTTCTCTCTTGCCATGTGAGTATCCGAGGCGGGCAATGTTTGAATACTGACGAAATGAATGATCTTCTGCGCCAGGCGGAAAGAACGTACCACTCTGGGCAATGTAATCACGGTAGGCCAACATATGTAACGATTAACAAGCAAGATCTTGATAAGCTATTCAAGCGTAAATGAGGAAGCCTCAAAGCCTTCTTCTTAAGCCAGTTGCCAGTTTCTTGTCCTCAACGGCACTAGCTAAGCCTTGTCAATAATCGTGAGCGTGGGTGCAGGGGGAAGAGTTAGGAAAAAATTCTAAAATTTTATCATATTTTAGCCTTGGGTCTTTCTTATGCGCCCGTGGCGATTTGACATCATAAACACTAAAATGATATTTTTCTCATTCTGTTCAAAAGATTAAGCTGATTCGAAAAATTTTAACTCGTAATTTCTTTTTACAATCTACTTAAAATTATGTTGTCAGGAGCATTGTTATTTTATAAATACAAGGTGGGTGAGAATAGATAGTATGCGCTAAGGTTTTGTCTCACCTATTGTAAAACCATAGATTTTTAGGGAGGCGACAATGGGAAAATTTATTTATGAATTAAAAAAAAGTGCTACTTGTTGGGCTCCTATTTTTACTCAAAATAAATAGTTTGATTCTTAAAACTTAATCTCCTTTGTAGGGCACAAAGGAGATTTTTCTATGAATGTCTAGCTGATTTTGGTAATCTCCATCTACTTATTTTATTAATAAGCGACTTGGCTTAATAATTTTTAGGGATTGGCAAATGGATTTTAATTTAGACCGCCTGAGGACTTTCATTGTTGTTGCGCGGATGAAAAACCTCAGTGCAGCCGCCAAGGAGCTGGGCGCAACGCAGCCTAACGTAGGCCGTCAAATGGCGGCTTTGGAAAAAGAAGTTAACCTGGTTCTTTTTTCCCGGCATTCACGGGGCCTTGATCTCACAAAACAGGGGCAAGAATTCCTGGAATTATGTCAGGATATTGTAGGTCGTTTAGCTCAAGGAACAGATGTGATCCGGGAAAGGGACTCTGAACCAGAAGGCAGGTTTAATTTTGTCTGTGGTATAGGCTTACTTGAAACCATTTTGGAAAATATAGTGTCATTTTCTGAAAAGTTTCCCAAAATTTCGTTTGGTTTTTCTTCGACTACTAATGTTTATCAGTTACAAATAGGGGGAGCAGACGCGGCTGTTATGCTTGTTCCGCAAAATGCGTCTGAACCTGATTTTATTCAACGCCCCCTTTACAATAATCCGATGCGCATTTATGCATCGCCGCATTACTTTCAATCCCATCCAATGCCTCAGACTTTGAAAGACCTAAATTTTCATAAAGTAATTCTTTTTGCGGGGGAAGACCAAGAATCTCTGAACCAGCAGATTATGGGTAGTAATTTGGAAGGTTTTTCCCATCCATTTATTAAAGTTGCTACGACTCCTGCTATGCGCACGGCTTTAATCAATGGGGCTGGGATTGGTTGCTATGGTTATCACCAAGAAATCATAGATAAGGGCCTACTTGTCGATGTTTTCCCGGACATGCCTGACCAGGTCGTTCCTTATTATTATACATACCACAAGCGCCTCGAAGGCTCTCCCAAAATTGAAGCGTTCTATGAGTTCTTAAAAGATATTACGAAGATTTGGGAACGGCCTTAAGGTTGTGCTTTTTTTTATTTATTACCGCATCTGCTAGCTTAACCTTGCTTAACTTCGAGAGCCAAGATTCAGGATGTACGAATGAATTTTAGCCTAGATGGCCTGAGAATTTTCATTGTTGTGGGGCGTACAGGGAACCTCAGCGCAGCAGCTAAGGCCCTTGGTATGACGCAGCCCCAGGTGGGCCGCCAAATGGCAAATCTAGAACAAAAAGTAGATATGCCTCTTTTCGTTCGCCATTCCCGGGGGCTTGTTCTCACAAAACAAGGGCGCGAGTTTTTGAGCTTATGTCAGGATGTTGTTGGGCAGTTAGCCCAAGGGATCAGGCTTATTCGAGAAAAAGATTCTGAGCCTGAAGGACGCCTCAACCTTGTCAGTGGCACGGGGATGATTGACCCCATCCTAGAAAATATTGAGGCGTTTTCTCAAAAATTTCCTAAAATATCTTTTCGCTTTTCAACGGTCATTAATATTTATCAGCTTATTACCAATGTCTACCAACTCCAAATTGGAGACGCAGATATAGCTGTGATCCCAGAAATGGTTTCTGATGCCCGTTTCAACCAGCGTCTTCTCTTTAACACTTCAGAGCGCATTTACGCCTCGCCTCGTTACCTTGAATCCCATCCACTTCCAAAGAGTTTAAAAGACCTACAAGGCCATAGAGTGATTTTTTATGGAGACGAAAGGCAACAAATCCATAACAAACAAATCATGAATGAGGATACAGCCAGTTTTTTACAGCCGTTTATTACGTTGACGTCGGGTCCTTCGATGCGGACGGCTTTAATCAATGGCGCTGGAATTGGCTGTTATAGTTATAACCGAGATATTATGGCAAAAGGTTTGCTTGTTGATATCTTCCCGGACATGCCTGACCATGTTATTCCCTATTATTTTACGTACCACAAGCGCCTTGAAGGATCTCCCAAGGCCGAGGCATTTTATGCGTTCTTGAAAGACGTCACGAAAGTTTGGGAACGACCTTAGCTATCGCGGTGATGAAGACTGGATGTTTCTATGGCCCTTAAACGGTCCAGAGCGCCTTGGAGGATATAGGCGGCAGCAAGTTTGTCAACCACTTCTCCACGGCGTTTGCGCGACATATCCGCGTCCAAAAGGGTGCGGTTGACGGCCATCGTTGATAGGCGTTCATCCCAAAGGGTAACGAGCGTTTCAGAGAGTTCAGAAAGGGACTGGGCAAATTCCCGCATCTTTCCCGCTTGGGGACCAAGGGATCCATTCATGTTGATAGGCAATCCAACAACAATGCCAAATGCCTGGTATTGATCGACAAGATTTAATAGAGAAGCCATATCAGCGTTCCGGTTGGTGCGTCGCAAGACAGTCACAGGTGTTGCGATTTGCCAGGTGGGATCTGAAATCGCGATGCCGATGGTCTTTTCCCCTAAGTCAATGCCCATGATCCGTCGGCCACGCCCGCGGTAACCCGCAAAATCCTTGATATCATAAAGAGGCATCGATATTCCTTATTCCTTGACCATACTTGCATTTCGCAGTTTTTTCCAGTAGTCCAAGCGTTTTTGAATTTCCCGTTCAAACCCGCGCTCAACGGGCTGGTAATATGTCGGACGTTCCATATTTTCAGGGAAATAATTTTGTCCGGAAAATCCATGGGGCGTGTCGTGGTCATACCGATAGCCTTGTCCGTATCCTTCTTGTTTCATAAGATTTGTGGGGGCATTTAAGATGTGCTTGGGCGGGGGAAGGGAGCCGGATGTTTGGACTGCGTTTTCGGCTTTCTTCCAAGCCGTATAAACCGCATTGGACTTTGGGGCGGTTGCAAGATAGGTCGCAGCATTGGCCAGACACAACTCCCCTTCAGGCGTTCCCAAACGCTCGTAACTTTGTTGGGCGGCAATCGCGTGAATAAGGGCTTGTGGGTCTGCAAGCCCCACATCCTCTGCTGCAAAGCGCACCATTCGGCGAGCAATGAAGAGAGGATCTTCGCCTCCCTGGACCATCCGCGCCATCCAGTAAAGGGCGGCATCAGGATCAGACCCGCGCATGGATTTAATGAAAGCGCTGATCAAATTATAGTGGAACTCTTGGGAACGGTCATATAAAGCAGCCCTTTGTTGCAGCATTTTCGCAAGGTCTTTCGGCGTGAAGGGAGCTTCAGGAGATTGTGCCTGGATGGTTTCAACCAGATTCAGCAGCATCCGTCCGTCACCATCCGCTAGATGCACCAAACTGGCACGCGCGTCTGGCGTTAAGGGAAGGGGGCGTCCTTCTTTTTCTTCTGCTCGGGTTATGAGAGATTCTAAAGCCTCACTGGAAAGAGGATGGATAACAAGCACACGCGCCCGGGACAACAAGGCGGCATTGAGGGCAAAGGATGGGTTTTCGGTTGTCGCGCCAATTAAGGTAATGACGCCACTTTCCAGAGGGCCTAAAAGGGCATCTTGCTGGGACTTATTAAAGCGGTGAATTTCATCGACAAACAGGATTGTATGGGTCCCTTTTGAGGCACTGTCAAAGATACGACGTAAATCCGCAACGCCTGCAAAAACGGCAGATAGTTGTGTAAAGGGTTGGTTGCGTTCCCTGGCAAGGAGGCGCGCGAGGGTTGTTTTCCCTGTTCCGGGAGGCCCCCACAAAATCAGAGAGGGAAGGCGTGGCGCTTTTAAAAGAGGTGGCAAGGGTCCGTCAGGTCCTGTCAGGTGGTCTTGACCCACAAGCTCGCTCAAGGTGTTTGGGCGCAAAGCTTCTGCAAGGGGGGGAGGGGCCTCTGGCGTTTGAGCGGTGAATAAAGGGGTCATGGGCGTTTTTTGACTTCTATGCGGCGGTTCCCTTTGCGTATCATTATGGTTCCTTCGACTTGCAAAGTCGGCAAAATATTGAACAAGTCTTCTACGGACTCAATCCGGCGCTGATTGACCTCTTCAATCATATTGCCGGGTGTGAGCTTTAGCTGCAAGGCGAGCATATTATCCCCTATATCTGTGATGATAACACCTTTTTCAGGCATGCCTGCAGAGAGTTGATATTTTGAAGCCATGGCGGGGGACAGGTTGGCAACCTTGATGCCTTTCAGCAAATCTCCCGTTTCGGGAATACGCCGTTGATCCGGCGCTGGAATGGCCGGTGGCTCAATAGGTTGAAACGTGACTTGTTGATCTTGACCATTTCGATGAACTCTTAAGGCAATGTCTTGCCCTATGGGGACAGATTGTATCCGATAGATAAAGTCTTCCGGGTTGGAAATATTCTGTTCATTGAGGACGGTGATTACATCCCCTTGCGTCAGGCCCGCAGCAAGAGCTGGGCTCGCCGGGTGAAGGGAAGAGACGAGAACGCCTTGGGGAATTTCCATGTTAAGGGTAAGAGCTAAGGGAGGGGTCAACCGTTGGACCTCAATTCCAGCCCAGGGGCGTTTAATGGTGCCGCCATTTTTGACACTATCCAGGAGAATCCGGATCAAAGGTTGAGGAATGGCAAAACCAATGCCATGGCTGGCGCCTGTTTTTGACAAAATGGCATTGGGAATGCCGATAAGTTTTCCGCCCATGCTAATGAGGGCTCCGCCTGAATTTCCGGGGTTGATGGGCGCATCCGTTTGAATGAGCATCCGCTCCCCCACTTTCCTGGCAATAGCAGATATGATGCCACTGGTTACGGTTTGTCCAACGTTAAAAGGGTTGCCAATCGCCAGAACAACATCACCAACTTCGATGTTATCCTTTTCCAGCGAAACAGATGGCAGGGGTGAGCTTTCTTTGACGCCTTTTAAGCGAATGGCTGCCAGGTCATTTCGCAAATCTTTTGCAATGACCTTGCCTTTAAATTCACGGTTGTCGCTTAATTTTATAATGATTTCTTTTGCATTTTCAATTACATGTGCGCATGTAACAACAATTCCTGTAGGATCGACGATCACGCCCGATCCTAAAGATCTTGCCAGATGTTTTTGCAAGGATTGTTCAGATTCAAGGTTGCCACCAAAAAAAAAGTTGAAGAAAGGATCGTTGCTGAACAAAGAATTGGGAAGGTTGACCTGTTGTACCGTAGAAATGCTAACAACTGCCGGCGCGGCTTTCTTGACGATGGGTGAGTAGCTTTCTACAGAATGAGGGGTTGCCCCCCAAGAAGGAAGGGGCAGCAGTATGAGTGCTATCAAAATTAAAATAGATCGGTGGCGCATGTTATTCATCCTTTACCAGGATTAACCCTATCATAAAACAGTTAAAAAGGGGTTATTTTGTGCTTATGACTATCCTACCAGGCGGGAATAACAGCGCCTTTATAGGTTGTTTCGATAAAGGCCCGAATTTCCGGGCTATGATAGAGCGCTCTAAACTTCTGGATCTCCTCTTGTGTTTCATCGCCTGCGCGGACAACCATAACATTTACATAAGGGGAGTCCTTGCTTTCTTGGACAAGCGCGGATTGAGGGTTTAGTCCAGCCAGGAGCGCCCAATCGGTATTAATGACCGCGGCGTCAGCATCAGGCAAAGACCGGGGTAAAAGAGGCGCCTCAATTTCAACGAAAGAGATATTTTTAGGATTTGAGGTAATATCCAAGATAGACGGATTGGCAACCTCATTTATCCCAATGACGCCATTCTTTGCCAATAACTTCAAGGCGCGCCCTCCATTGGTGGGATCATTGGGGATAATCATCTTAGCGTTATTGGGCAACTCTTTCAAGGATGTGAGTTTTGTGGAATAAATACCCAGCGGCATAACAACTGTCTTGGCAATCGCCTTTAGCTTATACCCCCGGCTTTCAATCTGCTCATTCAAAAACTGTTCATGTTGGTAACTATTCATATCAAGATCTTTTGAAGCCAAAGCTTCATTAGGGAGGATGAAGTCATTGAATTCAATAACCTCAACGTTAAAATTTTGTTTTTTGGCAAGTTCGCTAATTTTATGGGCGATGTCAGCATGAGCCCCTGCTGTGACCCCAACTTTTAAAGCGGCTGCAGCAGCACAAAACAGCAAAGAGGCTGCCAAGAAAACAGATAAATGGTATCTCATTGTTTTAAAACCTTTATTTCGATAATTTTCGAGAGATGAAATCCCCAACCATTTGAATGCCTTGCACAAGGATCACTAAGACCACGACAATGACCCCCATCAGGCTTAAGTCGTAACGTTGATAGCCGTACCGGATGGCTAAGTCTCCTAATCCACCGCCCCCCACAGTGCCTGCCATGGCGGAAAACCCGATGAGGTTAATCAGAACGGTGGTGATACCCGCGGTGATTGAGGGCATGGCTTCATATAAAAGAATTTTCGTGATAATTTGTCGTTTGGAAGCACCCATGGCCAAGCCAACTTCAACCAGTTCTTGCGGGACATTGCGTAAAGAGTCTTCAACCATTCGAGCAATAAGGAGGGTGCCTGCCAGGCTTAAAGGGATAATGGCCGCAAGGGTGCCAATTGAGGAGCCAACGATTAAGCGTGTTACCGGCATCAAGAGAACAACGAGAATAATATAAGGAATAGAGCGGATCGCATTAACGCATCCTCCTAACATATGGTTAACCCAGGAATGGGGCCAGAGACCGTTAGGGGCTGTGATGGACAATAGAACAGCTAAAGGAACGCCGACTAAGATCGATAGAATGGCCGAAGCCCCGACCATGAGAATTGTTTCCCAAAAAGAGTGAAGGAGAAGGGATGTCATGGCGGCGGTATAAATCCTAAAATTTCTGCAGAAATGTGATGGGCCTGAAAGTATGTTAATATCTCGGATAACAAGGTGCCATCCTGAGACGTATCGTGGGTAGGTAACGTGACAACCATCGATCCAAAGGCAACCTCACGCACATGGCCGAGGCTTCCCATAATAATATTGATGGGCACCTGAAAGGTTTGAATAATGTCGGCGATTGCGGGTTGAAAGGATGCGCTATCAGAAAAGAATAGCCGCAAGACGGCATGGTCATTGGCAAGGGCTTCTTCGTGTAAGGCATCGTTAATGGCGCGGGGCAGATCCTTGATAAATAAATGGCTCACCAGAGATTGCGTTATCTCATGTTGGGGCCTTAAGAGAATCGATTCAACGGGTCCTGTCTCAACAACTTGCCCGCTATTGAGGACGCAAACCTGGTCGCAAATTTCCCGAATAACGGACATATCATGGGTGACCAGGACAATTGTAATCCCGAGCCGTTGATTTAAGTCCTGCAGAAGGGCAAGGATTTCCAAAGAGGTTTCCGGGTCCAGGGAGCTTGTAAATTCATCACACAAGAGCAAGGAAACGTCTGAAACTAGCGCGCGCGCGATGGCAACACGCTGGTTTTGACCGCCGCTCAACTGGCTTGGGTAAGCATTATGCTTGTCGCTTAATCCGACGAGCGCCGCGATTTCCCGTGTTTTTACAGTAATTTCATCGGCGCTGAGGCCCAGCACTTCTAGAGGGAGAGCAATGTTTTGAAGGACGGTACGGCGGCTTAAGAGATTGAAATGTTGGAAAACAGTACCAATTTTGCACAAGATTTTGCGGCGGTCGGGCGCTTTGGCATGATATAAGGATTGTCCCTCAATATAAATGTCACCGGACGTGGGCTTTTCAAGGGAATTTAAACATCGGAGAAGGGTACTTTTCCCAGCTCCACTGCGCCCGATAATGCCAAAAATCTCTCCTTTGGGAATAGACAAAGACACACCATCCAGGACATTCAGGTTTCCCTGGCCTGATGGATAGGTAAGCCGAAGATCTGTAAGCATTACGGCGGGGTTAATGAAAATCGACCTCCAAGTTTGTTTTGAGAGGGAGACATGCTCGCCCTCTACCCTTAAATGGTTGAAAAACACATAAACTATTTTAATAAAGGTTACAAGGACAAAATGTCCCATCCTTATCTCAAAGAAGCCTTATCACAAAGGCTTAGGTAAATTGAGTAAAAAGAGGGATTAAGTACGGTTAGGTGAATGTCTCTTTAACGGGGTCGTTGCCAAGCGCTGGATATCATCTTCCCAATAAGATAATACGCTCATGTTCGACTGAGGAGGGGGCTTCCCTCCCTCTGCGTGGCTATGCCCTTATTTTGACACGCCTGTTTCAACAGGGTATTTATGGTCTACCCAAGCATCATATCCCCCAATAATTTCTTTCACCGGATAACCAAGGGAAGCAAATTTCTTCGCGGCTTTTTGAGACAGGCTACAGGTCAAGGTGTAACAATAGATGCAATTGAAAGCATCTTTACGCAAGCCCGGAAACGCGGTCTCAGGCCCTTCAAATTTGTTATACTGGTCAAACGGAATGTTAATGGCGCCTGGGATGTGGCCTTTCGCAAAGTCATTTGCAGACCGCACATCAACAATAATAACGTTTTCTATTTTCTCTTTTAGGGCTCTTTTAATAAAAGATATATTTGTTTTGAAATTCATTTCATCTTCAAAGTATTGAGCAGCCTTTTGGGTATCTTGGAGGGCATTTTTCGGTGCATTGCTGGAAGGCTGGTCACCCAATGCATTGCAAAGAGAAAGTATGGATATTCCAACAACAAGTGTGCTTTTTACGAACAGTTTTTTCATCATTATGGTCCTTTTATATGGTTAATATTAAAAAAATCTAACTTATTTCGCGTGATCCATTGTTTTTTGGGAAAAAATGCGCTGAATTTCAAGGGTGGAGGGACTGAATGACCTTCAAAGGAAGATCGGTAAATTCTTGCACATCTTCAATATCTATGCCCTTAGCCAACATCTTGCGGGCCATGTTCTTTTTTTCTTCTTCGTTCTTTTTTCTTTCTTCTTCTTGACCTTCTTTAAAAGAATCCGCACGCACGGTTTGTTGAACGCGAATGGCGTCCAGATATTCATCATAGGCCATTAATTCAGTTGGCGTATAAGCGGATTCCTGCGCCAACTCCATCGCCTTGACCACTTCAGGGCTGGCCTTGAATTCTTCAGGGATTGCCTCTAAACCTGTCCCTGTTTCCCGCAAAAAGCGCATCCACAAAACACCTACTTTCCGGTGTTCAAGCGTTTTCGGGTTGAACTTGGGCAGTTCCAGGAAAATCATCTGCATCCCTTCCAGGGTCTTGTCGATATCCTTCACATTCGTTAGCTTGTAGTGATGGAACCAGTCGTCCGTTGTTTCTTCAAACGTTTGGTTGACAAGCGCCAGCCCATACACAGGGCATAGCTCTTCATATGCCTTGCCTCTTTCAAGCTGCTGGACGTATGCCTTGGATGTCTCAAACAAGAACCGTTGCAGAAAAGTCTTGCTCCAGGTCATTTGCATCTCAACGATAAAAATCCGCCCCGTCTCATCCGTACATTTGACATCTACGATTGTGTTCTTCATGGATGGGATGCGCGGGGATTGCTCTGGCATTAGATATTTTACAGATTCAATTAAATGTCCGTCTGGTAGGGGAAGGAGGTTGTTCAGGAAACTTTTAATTAAATCGGGGTGATGCCCAAAGATTTTTTTGAAGACCACATCCGCTTTTGGATCGAGAAACTTCCCTGTTATTTGCTTTCTTTTTACCATTTTTGGTTTCCTTGCGCGCTGCCTTTACTTTACAAAAAACTATAGCACAAAACTTGCCTTTATAAGAAATTTTGGCAATTTCAGCAGGGATTGATGACCAAGCCTTCCTTGTCACCCGTGACAGTTACAGCGCTCCCTTCAGACAGGTTGCCTTCGAGTACCTTTAAGGCCAAAGGATCTTGCAAGGTGCGCTGGATCACGCGCTTCAAGGGGCGTGCCCCATAGAGAGGGTCAAAACCAGCTCCGGCTAACCATTCCAGGGCTTTGTCATCTATGGCTAATGTAATCTTCCGTTCTGCCAAGCGGTTTTGCAAGAGCTGAAGTTGAATTTTGACAATCTGGGCCATGTGGGAACGGCTTAACCGATGGAAAATCAGAACTTCATCTAAGCGATTTAAGAATTCTGGGCGGAAAGCTTTTTTAACAGCCGTCATGACCTGATCGCGCATCCGGGGGGTTAAATCACCTTCTAAGTGATCGGTTAAGGCTTCGGCTCCCAGGTTGGAGGTCAGGATAATCAGGGTGTTCTTGAAATCAACGGTACGGCCTTGTCCGTCTGTGAGGCGGCCATCATCCAGCACTTGCAAAAGAATATTGAACACATCCCGGTGCGCCTTTTCCACCTCGTCAAACAAGATGACTTGATAAGGGCGGCGACGGACGGCTTCCGTTAATTCTCCTCCTTGTTCATAGCCAACATAGCCAGGAGGAGCGCCAATCAACCGGGAAACGGCATGCTTTTCCATATATTCTGACATATCGATGCGCACCATGTTGGCTTCGTCATCAAACAAGAACCCTGCTAATGCTTTCGTTAATTCTGTTTTTCCCACCCCTGTGGGGCCTAAAAAGAGAAAGGATCCCATGGGGCGATTGGGATCTTGCAACCCAGCGCGCGCGCGGCGTATTGCGTTTGCAATCGCCTTGATTGCTTCATCCTGGCCAATCACCCGTTGGCGCAAAGCGTCTTCCATTCCCAATAATTTTTGCTTTTCTCCGGTCAACATTTTTTCAACAGGAATGCCTGTCCATCGTTCAACAATGGCGGCGATATCTTGCTCCGTTACCTCTTCTTTTAAGGAACGCTGGGTTTGTTGGGATTCAATGTCCCGCAGCCTGGATTCCAGGTCAGGAATAAGCCCGTACAAAATTTGACCGGCGCGGGCAAGGTCGCCTTTTCGTTGCGCCATGTCAAGTTCAGACCGCAAGGCATCAAGCTGTTCTTTGAGTTTGTGGGCTTGGGAAAGGGTTTCTTTTTCTGCCCGCCAAACGGCGCTCAAATTCAGAGATTTTTCTTCCAGCTCTGCAAGTTCCGTTTCCAGTTTCAAAAGACGGTCTTGAGAGGCTTTATCACTTTCCCGCTTGAGCGCTTCACGTTCAATTTTAAGTTGAATAATACGGCGGTCCAACTCGTCAATTTCTTCAGGCTTCGAGTCAACAATCATGCGCAGGCGGCTGGCAGCTTCGTCCATGAGATCGATGGCCTTATCGGGTAAGAAACGGTCGCTGATATACCGATGAGACAGGGTACAAGCGGCAACAATGGCGCTATCGCTAATTCGGACGCCGTGATGAAGTTCGTACTTTTCCTTTAGTCCCCTAAGGATTGAGATTGAATCCTCAACGGTGGGTTCTGACACAAATACAGGCTGGAAACGGCGGGCCAAGGCCGCATCCTTTTCAATGTGTTGGCGGTATTCATCCAGGGTTGTGGCGCCCAGGCAATGCAGTTCACCCCGTGCCAGGGCTGGTTTTAGCATATTGCCGGCATCCATGGCACCCTCGGCCTTGCCAGCGCCAATAAGGGTATGAAGCTCGTCAATAAACAAGATAATGTCCCCTTGGGCATGGGTTATTTCATTCAGGACGGCCTTCAGGCGTTCTTCAAATTCTCCCCGGTATTTAGCGCCTGCAATCAGGGCGCCTAAATCAAGGGACATCAGTTGCGTTTCGCGTAACGTTTCAGGAACGTCGCCATTGACAATGCGCTGCGCCAACCCTTCTACAATCGCTGTTTTTCCAACGCCTGGTTCCCCAATAAGAACGGGATTGTTTTTTGTGCGACGGGACAAGACTTGAATGGTCCGACGAATTTCTTCATCGCGCCCAATTACGGGATCAATTTTCCCGTTTCTGGCGGCTTGCGTTAAATCACGGGCATACCGGTTCAACGCATCGTATGAATCTTCAGCGCTCGCGCTGTCAGCTTTATGGCCCTTTCGCAAAGCCTGGATGGCCTGGTTGATGAGGTCGGGCAAGATGCCTGCTTTTGAAAAAAAGCTTTTTGTTGGCTCTACCATAGACAGAGCCAAAAACAATGTTTCGGCTGTCACAAATCGGTCATTGGCCTTATCTGCAGCCTTTTCAGCCATCTCAAAAACCTGGGCAATTTCTGGGGCAAGGTAAGCCTGACCAGCGCCACCGCCACTAACCTTTGGTTGCTTGCTCAAAGCTTCCTGGATAAGGGATTCGAGGTGTTGGCCAGCTTGTTTACCAGGGGAAGCTTTTTCACATAGCTGGCGACATAAACCTTGGTCATCATCCAGCAATACTTTCGCCAAATGTTCCGGCGTGATGCGCTGGTGGCCTTCTCTCAGAGCCAACATCTGGGCAGACTGGATCATTCCTTGAGCACGCTGGGTGTAACGTTCGTTATTCATGAATATATCCTCCTCTTAAGACGGTGTTTGTCATATTATCCTTATGAGGCATGCTGAAAAGTTGTTCAAGAATCAAGTTGGCTCGTTGGGGAAGAAACAGCTCAGAAATTGCAACCTTTACCTTAGACTGGTCTTTGAGCTGAGGCGTTCCCCTCAGTTGCTATTGCGCTTGCCATTATGGCACCCTCTTCCAAAAAGGAAAAAATACAGCAACCCTTGTTTTGCATCCCCCTTGCCAGAGTTCCTATACGTCACTGACGTATAAAGCGATGTTTTTTTATCGTTCGCTGTTGCTTTTGCGGTTATTTTGCCTCCTCCCAAAAGTGAAAAAGTAAGGCAGCCCTTGTCTTGCATCCATCTTGCCAGAGCTTCCTATACGTCACTGACGTATAAAATGATGTTTTTTTTATCTCTTCTCATTTCTCTCATGCTTATAATAACTGCTTCTATCATAGGGGGGAAATATTTCTATGACCACTTACATCAAAATATTTTGAGAGCGTTTTGGAAAGCAGAAATTACGATATCATAAATAGTACAAAACAACAAATGCCCATCACGAATCCCAAAAATGCCAAGAGATCCTCCATGCCAAGAGGATATGGAACTGCTCCTGTTCTTGCGCATCTCAGGGGTGTTCCACAGAGTGAATAAAGGAAAGTCAAAACCGAAAAATCAAGCTGCTATAATATTTTTCAGTGAGTATCCTTAAAGTTTTCACGTCTTCCGCCTTTATGGCCATTACTTTTTCAGCGCTCCCTACGATTCAAGGTATGGATGACGAAATGGATGACGAACGAAAAGACCTACAATTAGATCGATGCACCGCTGCATTACTGAGGCCAGCAGACCCAGAAAGAGAGTGGCAAGTAAGAGTAAAGTCAGAGATTTTGGTTTTGAAGGAGTCAAGTATAAAGGATTGTATTGACATATATGCAGTATTAAGGAAAAGCAGTTCAGCACTCAAGCTAGAAAAGAGTAGTATAGAGGTTAAAGGAATCTATAGTCGACAATTCAGAGGTTTTAAAGGGTTGATTTCTCATTTTAACGCCGACGGTTTAGCAGCCATGAAAGCGATAAGAGAGCAGCAAGAGTATGTACAGGAAATCATGCAAATAAATGAGAAGGGGCTCCGCAGATTTTATGAGGAGCGTCATTCTGGAACCTTAAGAACCCAGGTTCCCAAGACAGGTAAAAGAATCCCAGTCGATAGCTATCAAGAGGGTCGTCAACAGCTTACCCAGTTAATCGGGAAAGATATTCGTGAGTTTATATATTTATATTATGAGCTTCACGGAGTAACGTATCCTGCATGGAAGCGTTTTTCCAAATTAGACCAAGAAAAAGCTTGCTGTTTCCCCTTCTGAAGATTTTACATTGCCATTATCCGCCACAGTGGATAGGAACCCCACAATTCACTGCATTTTGTTGTGAAGCTTAACAAAAAATGGCTCCTTGATAGGGCGGGGGGACGGCCTTGAACAATTGACCAACTGAAATCTATCATTCCATCGTCACAGACATAGAGGAATTTTCTGACAAACCCTCTAGCCGACCTTATAGGCTTCGCCTTAAAACCTAAAAAACCAACCGTTTCTTTTGCTAAAAATATCACTCAACAAATCCTCCTTATGGCAAATTAAGGTTACATACATTCTGTTGGATGGTAAGCCCTGCTCATTCAGATCCTTGATACCTTCTTTTTGGTAGCGCTTATACCATTTCTTTAAAGTTGGACATGATATGTCCCATCGAGACATAGTCAGCATTCTTGGTTGTTTTGTATAATTCTACCTAATTCAAACTTGATTTTATGATTTTATCGATAATGGAAATATTTTACATTTTTGTTGAAACCATATTTTTGAATCACACACTGGTTACTGGCCAATTGGCTATCTAAGGTTGCCAAGGCTACATTGCCTATTCGCATTTCCTTGTGCCGCGGCTTTTTCAAACAATCCTTTTCCCTAGCCATAATCCTGCCAAACCCCTTCGCCATCACAAAAGAGACACCCGAGATTACAGAGTATTATCCTTGGCAACTGCTCTCTCATACTGCTTTCTTGCTTTTTGTCGTTTAGTTCTCTGCTTCACTACTGCTGTCTTTGTTTGTTTTAGCGCTAGATCGCTTATATCTTCTGAGGCTTTCCGTTTTGTAGATACTCTGCTCCTTTTCTTTGCCTTTTGGGATGCTTTGTTGCGTTGCTTCTCTGGTTCTCCTGCTTTCCGAGCTTCAGCGGCTTCTTGTTGGTTTCGCTTTCGTTTAGCTCGCCGTTGCTCCTCTATTTCCTGAAGTTCTTTGAGGCTATTTTGCGCCTCTAGATGACCTTGAGCGGCGGCTTTTTCATACCATTTCCGCGCCTGGCCATAATCCTGTCCCCCATCACGGTAGAGGTTGCCGAGGCTATTTTGCGCATACATATTCCCTTGCGCCGCGGCTTTCTCAAACCATTCCCGTGCTTGGCCACAATCTTGCCGAACTGCTAGGCCATGATGGTCGAGACAGCCGAGATCATTTTGCGCATCTGCATCCCCTTGAGCAGCGGCTTTCTCGAACCATTCCCTTGTCTGGGCATAATCCTGATGAACCTCTTGACCATAACGACATTGCAGAGCAGGAAGGCAATGTTGCTCTACTTCTTCTAGTTCATGAACGCCAGCAGCTTCTTGCCCTAATTTTTGTCTGACGTCATCTTCCCTTATTTTTCCTGCGAACCGTTTTTCGAGATGGTCTATCATCCTCTTTGTTTTTTCTAATTCTGCTACGGCTTCTCTTACTAATTTCTGCATACGCTCATCTCGGCGTTGCATAAGAGCATAACCAGTATGTAGAGAAGCCTGAGTATCCTGAATTAAAGCAGTAGCCAAAATAAAAACATTAGCCACATGTAAGGAGTTCTGATGATAATTATATGGTGGTAAGGGTGGCGTTTCTATGCCTTGATACCTCCGATGCATTCCTGTTGGATCTTTTTGTTCATGCTCCATGCCATAAATCACCTGGAGCATAAAAAAGGTTGTGACGACAAGAGATGAAAACGTAAGAAAATTTAAGTTTCTTTTCATGGCAAGTTCTCTTTGCGGTTTAATTTTTCTACTCACTCAACAACTTTTGCGGGTAGCTCTGAAATTGAGAGCCTTATTCTTAACTCTGCTAAACTCATCCCAACTTATTATTTTCACCTGTTTTTTGAGTATTTTTCCCCCTTATTAATGGCCGAAATTATAGGGATCAGCACACTTTAATTTTCTCTGAAAAATAAAGTAGTACCCACAATCCCTGGTTTGATAAACGACAATTACTTAAATTTTACTCTATGGAGCATAAAATGCCGCTATCTCTAATCAAAACTCTAATCTCAACGAGAATTTGCCATGAAAAAAAACTTAAAGATTCTCGTGTCCTCAGCCCTTGTTGCCCTGACATTTCCAGCGTCCTTCGCAATTTACGGTATGGAAATTTCATCAGATGATGATATGGAACTAAAAAGATATCAGAAATACAGTCGCGACGTCGCCAAGAAATAGAAAAGCGTGAAAGGCAATTAGCTTCTCTGAGGTTAAAAATACCAGCACAAGAAGAACCAATCCTGCCGCCTGAAGAGTCGGTAGCATGGTATGAAAAAGCCGTACCTCAGGGTGATGTTTCTTGAGGAATTTTACGCTACAGCCGACTTATCAAACTTTGAAGCATTAAAAGATGAGCTGAAGGCTTGGCAGTTCTTTTATAGGACAACGCCCGCATGGTTCGCTAGGCGGAGACGCCCTCCCGATATAGCAGTGAATTAGGAGACAAAAGAACTTTCTGGGGTGAGCTTATCGCCGCTTATGAAACAAAAAAACGTATTCTATTCAAATACAAAAGTCCGGTGGTTTCCGATCTGGTAAACCCTAGGCCGGATAAACAGATCAGTAAAGAGCCTCAGTTCATAACAGGGAAACCATCTGAAACGCTAAAGTCATCTCCCCCATCTGAAAAAGCATCCCGTACTCAGGAAGAAATTTTTACGGCGAAGCAAATAGACCTGAAGAAGCGAGGGAGAGTTTTGAGTTGACGGATGCCTAAACCGTCCCCAACCTGTCATAGATTTACCAATTTCAATTAACTTAAGGGTGCCTATTTACATCCTCCAGGCTCTTTTACATTGAACGCCCCTTGGCTTGGTTGTTATACGAAAAACTGTCTCTGAAAGGTAATAGGAATATTGCACCTTATTGCGCTGATTTTGCCACGCGGGCAGGCGTAACCGACAAGCCGTCATTCAAGTCGTTCATAAGATGAAGGTAATACTCGGCGCGTTGGTAATAACTCTCAAACAGAATGCGGTTCTCACGTTTTTTTCGAGTCTCAAGAGCCAAGGTGATGTACGTGGAGTATAAATCCTGGGCTTTTTTCTTATTGATGGACTCTCCTATCTCTTCTCGAATTGTGCGCATTGTTTCCTCCTTTTTTATTCTAAAGTATCTAATGTGTAGGTCCTTCATCACCCAGGCCGTTTTATGATAAATCCAGAGAAGCGAGAGTGGCGAGGTGTCCGGAAGCTAGTGCTTTTAACCCTTCATCCCCAAGTGTTGTTTCCTGAAAAATCCAGAGACCTTAGAGAGATGAAATTTCCCCAACCTATTGCTTTTGCTCCGTCTGCCCCCATGCGATTTTCTGACAAATCCAGATTTTTAATCCATTTACTGGGTTTTATTGGTCTTCATGTTCATGTCCTTATTCTTAGATTATCCGATGTGCAGTAGCCTGAGGCAGAAACCATTTTGATAACTGTGAAACAAGGAAATGAAAACTTTAATTTCTGCAGGTATTTCTACTCTTTCTGTGGTCGTATAGTACTATCCAGCCGTTCAGGCATTTTAAGTAGGAGGCTTTTGTTTGTGCATAAAGACCGATTTCCTTCGGAATTGGATGGTCTTGCCCTTAACAAGATCCTTAATGCGGCAGAAGATCGGGATTGCAAATGATGAGAGAAAATCAAAAAAGAAAAGGGAAAAATACAAAGAAGAAAAAAAGAATATGGCCAGTATGATTCTTCAAGGGGGGATCGAGATTCAGAATATATCCAGGATAACGAGGTTTCTGTTAAGGATATTAATGCTTTATACTTCTGATCAATGAAAGCCCTGGAAAATTTGACTAAAATGTGAAATAAAGGTTTTGATGAAGGCTGGGCTATCAAAAGAAGACAAAGGGGAACTTGGAAAACGCCACCGTTTGGAGCAAACCGACCGCACACGATACCGTATCAAGGCCGTTCCTAAAGTGTAGAGGGGTGACCGGGCGAAGAAATATAGCCCAAGTCTTTGGCTAAAATCGAATCATAGAAAGCCCTTATATGAAAAATTTTGTGCCTTTGAATGAACATATCGGCAGACAAATAAGAGATCGTCGAAAAAGAGCCGCTATGACGCTTTCTGAACTGTCTGAAAAATTAGACGTTTCTATTCCTCAAGTTGAAAATTACGAACGGGGAATAAATAGGGTGCCTGTTGAAGTTTTATATAAGCTTAGTCAGATTTTTAAAGTCTCTGTTGATTTCTTCTTCCAAGGTTTTTGTTATGATACGCAATTAACGGCTAAGTTTTTGGATTCCGGAACCATTTCCCTAACAAACCATACAGAAATAAATATTTTGCTGGTAGAAGATAACCCGGGTGATGAGTTTATCATAAGGAAGTTTATTGGAACATCTGCTAATTTAAGCAATGTTTATGCTGTCCATGATGGCCAGCAAGCCTTACAACTGTTGCGCAGCACGCAACATACCCCTCTCTTTGCACGAGCTGATATTGTTCTTCTTGATCTTAACATCCCAAAAATGGATGGGTTTGCGGTTCTTAAAGAGATTAAACGAGATTCGAGAATTCAAGATATTCCTGTAATTGTTATTACGAACAGTTTAAAAAGAGAGGAAATGATTGAAGTCTACAGGAAACATGGAAGTGGCTATATTTGTAAATCAGGCGACCTTGACCAATTTAAAAGTCAAATCCAAGCGCTTATACATTATTGGTCCTTTGCCGTCGTCCTTCCGAGGCTCAACATTCCTAAACTGGAATTGACTAAAAATTTATAAGTTCTCATCCGGGACTTGATGCGCCACAAATAAGAAGATGCCATTCCAGGAATGGTAAATAGCGCGAGTATGTATGACAATGAGTAACAATCTACCTATTGTAGTCGGCATTGGGGCCTCCGCAGGAGGGCTTGAAGGTTTTAAGACTATCCTCTCTTCGATACCGATAGATACGGGCATGGCTTTTGTTGTTGTGCAACATCTTGCTCCTGATCATGAAAGCCTTACGCCGGTTATATTAGCCCGTTGTACGCCCATGAATGTCATCGAAATTAGAAATGGAATGCGCGTAGAGCATGACCATATCTACGTTTTACCCCCCAACAAATTTTTAACATATAAGGACGGTATACTTTACCTGCAGCCCACTCCAGAAGAAAAAGGTGTGAGAACAACCATTGATGTTTTTTTCTGTTCATTAGCCGAGGCCAGGAAGCAGCATGCGATTGGTATGATTCTTTCTGGGACAGGCAACGATGGTAGCGCAGGTTGTAAAGCTATTAAAGCCCATGGTGGTATTGTCATTGTTCAAGACCCCACGACCACGGAGTTTAACTCCATGCCTCAAAATGTGATCTCTACGGGGCAGGCAGATTATGTTCTGTCAATTGATAAAATCTGCGATTTATTGATCAACCACAGGGACAGATTGGTTCTGGGTCCAGAGCGTATCATAGATTTAGAAGGTTATGATTTTGAATTGGATGATAAAGACGCTAGCAATCTCATTCTTATTTTAAATCTTTTAAAAACCAAGACAAAAGATGATTTTTCCGCCTATAAAAAACCAAGTATCAAGAGACGGATTCAAAGGCGCATAGAAGCGAATCATCTTAAAAGCTACTCTGATTACTATCATTTTTTGGAGAACCATCCTTCTGAAGCGGACAAGTTACGTAAGGATTTACTGATTCGAATGACCAATTTTTTTCGTAACCCTAAAAGCTTTGAAGCTCTTATTGGCCTTATAGTCCCTCGTCTCCTTGCAGATCCAGAGATGCCCTTCCGGGTTTGGGTCCCTGGATGTTCGACTGGCGAGGAAGCTTATTCCCTTTCTATTTTATTGATGGAACAATGTTCTCTTGCAAAGATTAACAAGAAACTACAAATTTTTGCCACGGACATTGATGAAGAGGCACTGGAGATTGCGCGTAAAGGGATATATTCCAGCACGATTCAGCGCGATGTCTCTCCTGACCGCTTGGCAGAATTTTTTGATAAGGAAGGGAAAAACTATATTGTTAAAAATGAGGTTAGGTCGAACGTATTGTTTATTCAACATAATCTTCTAAGAGATATTCCATTTTCTAAACTCGATCTTATTTCTTGCCGTAACTTATTTATTTATCTTGAATCAGAAATACAGAGGGAAATCATAAAACTGTTTCATTTTGCATTGGGGAAGAGCGGCTATTTATTTTTGGGAAGTTCAGAAACCATTAGCCGGGAAGACACCCTTTTTGAGACCATATCTAAAAAAGAGCATATCTTTAAACGTATTTCATCTTCTTCTGGACAAAAGATAGCTTCTACAGTTATCAATCCCCAGAGAGTGAGCACCACTCAAATTCCGTCCCCTCAATTCTTGTTGCCACAATCCCATCGAACCTTTTATGAACGTGCAAAACAGCAACTTCTCGAAGAGTACGTCCCTGCTTCAATTCTTATCAACGCCCAATATGAGATTATGTATTTATTTGGTTCAACAAGCCAATACCTTAAGGTGCCCGAAGGATCCCCCAGCCAGAATTTACTTGTAATGGCACGGGGCGGTTTAGCAGGAAAAATAAAAAAAGCGGTGCAAGCCCTGATTGAAAGCAAAAAAACTTATGTTATAGACAGTACCTATATAGAAGACAATAAAGAGCCATATTGGGTTGAATTTAAAGCGTCAATTCTTAAAAAAACCCCTGGACATGATCTTTTTATTGTGACCCTCAAAGAGACGGAAAAATTCCAGCCATCCGAACCTCAAGAGAAGGGCCTTAAGGGGAACCCACTGATCAAAACGCTGGAACGTGAATTGAAGGATGCGCGCGCCTACTTACAAAATACGATTGAAGACTTGAAGGAGTCTAATGAAGATCTTAAAATTTATAATGAGGAAATTATATCGGTTAATGAAGAATTGCAAGC
>JAJONN010000093.1 GCA_021323455.1 Alphaproteobacteria bacterium
CCGTTACCCCTGTTCTCGGCGTTGGCCTTTGCTGCGGCTGTTGTTGGCTTTTGAGCGCTTGTTCGATGGCTTGCGCCCTGGCTTTAACGCTTCCTTTATTGTAAATTTTAGGTTGGGGGGTATCTTCGTTTTTAACCCAGATGCCTAGCCTTAAGTCTTGAAAATAAATCCCGTTGTTGTAGGGTTTGCCAAATTCAACTTGTCCATTTGCTTTTTCATACAAGTTTCCTTGTACACCCTCCAGCGCCCTGCGAAGGTCATCTTCCTCTTTCGTTGCCTCGTGATGCTTTATGGGCTTTAAACCTGCTCTATGATGGTCCACAGAGTGGTCATCAAAGTGATGGGGAGGGGTTGGTACTGACTGTTGAACGGGCTGAACGGTGTGGTGGCGATGCATGACAGTGGGGGTTTGCTCTTCTGAAGCATGCTGCACTTGAATAACTTTATGAGGGGCCGGCCTTGAGTGTTCAAGGGGCTGACCTGTGTGATGATGCTGCGTTATAGGGAGGGCTTGCTCTTCTGAAACGTGCGCTTGAGAAAGCTTATGAGGGGCCGACATTGGCTGTTCAAGGGGCTGGGCTTTATGATGATGGGGCTTAGCAGGAGGAGCTTGTTCTTCTGAAGAAGGCGCTTGGTTACAGGGTGTCCCGGAACCCGCAGGGATCAATACCCACCCATTCACGCCACCGCACGGGCAAGGCGGGCAATGTGACGGGGCCGGAGCTGCCTGGTTGGCCTGGACTGGGTTCAAGCTAATGAGGGCAATGCTTGCCAGTAATGATTTCTTGAACATATGACGTAACTCCCTAATATTTCATCATTCATGCCTTATTCTCGCTTATCAGGGATTAAATTTTTATTAATGTAGGAGTTAATCATAAAAAATAAGGGGCTTGCCATAAGGATTGGGGAAATCCAGGGGGTAAATAAGAATATGAATATTATGGCGCGAGGTTAAGCCGACGTCAGATGAGGGTCGTATATATTGACAAAGGTGCGGCAAAACCTATATAAATAACTAGTCAGACTAGTTAGGAGGATGTGATGCAGACATGGCAATTACAAGAGGCAAAATCTCATCTCAGCGAGGTTGTCCGTTTGTGTATTCAACAGGGACCCCAGGTTCTTACCGTTAGAGGAAAGGAAGAAGCCGTTCTTTTATCTAAAAAGGACTATGAGCGTCTCATTGGGGTGAAGTTAAACTTGTTTGAATTTATGAGGCAATCTCCCCTTAAAGGATTTGAAATTCATTGTGGAAGAGATCAATCCAAAAATCGAGATGTCAATTTATGAAATATTTATTGGACACCAACATCATCTCTGAAACTGTACGTCCTCATCCGAATAAAAATGTTCAGAAGTGGCTGGGTGAAGTTCCCTCTGAATCTCTTTTTATCAGTGTCCTCACCTTGGGTGAAATACGCAGAGGGGTAGAAAAGATTGCAGATCATAAACGAAAAAATCATTTGCTTTTATGGTTAGAGCAGGAATTACCAAATTGGTTTGGCGAGAATGTTCTCTCTATTGATAAAGAAGTTGCAGAGCGTTGGGGTTATCTCACATCTATGTTAACGCAACAGCATCAATTAACAGCAATAGATACTTTGTTGGCTGCAACAGCTCTTGCCCACAATTTAAAAATGGTTACGCGAAATATAAAAGATTTTGACGTGCCTGGCTTGGAATTATTAAATCCTTTTGATTGATTTCCCATGGGCATCTTCTTTTCCGAAAGGTTTTAAAATCAAGGTTTTGGTTCATGAAGGGGATATGCTATGGTAAACTCATATTTTTTTAGAACCCCTCATTAAAGGAATGATGATGCACCTTAAGAAAACGATGAAAGGCTTGTCTTTACAATCAGGCAATGGATTATCTGGAGGCAGGGAGCTATACCCGCGCGGCCCAGGCTTTTGCGGAGGTGGAGCGTCAGCATCCTTATTCTGCCCTTGCCCCGAAATCATTGTTGATGGCCGCTTATTCCTATTACCAGGCCAAAAAATATGAAGATGCGTTGGAGAACTATAATGTTTTCATTCAACTCCATCCTGGCCATGAGTATATTGCGTACGCATACTATATGGTTGGCATCTGTTATTATGAGCAAGTTCCAATGGTGGAACGGGATCAAAAGACGACGGAAGAAGCGTTAAGGGCTTTTGAAGAAGTTGTGCGCCGTTTTTCATCGACGCCGTTTGGAAAGGACGCAAAGCTGAAAATTGATCTGATCCGGGATCACCTCGCAGGTAAGGAAATGGATGTTGGCCGTTATTATTTAGGACAACAGGCATACTTGGCGGCCTTGAACCGCTTCAAAAATGTTGTTGAAGGCTTTCAGACGACTTCCCATGCGCCCGAGGCATTGCATCGCATGGTTGAGTGCTATCTGGCGCTTGGTATTCTGGACCAGGCACAGAAAACAGCGGCCGTTCTGGGATATAATTATCCAGGGAGTTCCTGGTACGGGGATACCTATGAATTGATCCGCAGCACCATGCCGGATGCATTAAGATCCTCTCCCAAGCCGGGCAGTGGTTCCAAAGGACCTAAAAAGCCTGAGGAAACGACAGGGGGGGCTTTAACGAAATCTCCCGTTTCGGCAAGGAAAATGCATTCTAAATAGCAGCCGCTTTAATAGTAGCCGAAAGACCTAGTGGATCCATAAATGCTCTTAAGCCTTTCAATCAAGGATCTTGTTTTGATTGACACCCTCCATTTGAGTGTGGGGCCGGGTTTAAGTGTTTTGACAGGAGAGACAGGGGCGGGTAAGTCGATTTTATTGGATGCCTTGGGACTGGCTTTAGGAATGCGGGGAGATGTCTCTCTCATCCGCCAGGGAGCGGAACAAGCCGTTGTCTGTGCTGAATTCTGCATCAAGGATGCCCCTCAAGTTGCCCAACTTTTGCGGGAGCATGGGTTGACGGATGAGGATCAAAGCCCCGTTTCTACCCTTGTTTTTCGGCGCATTCTAAGCCGTTCAGGCAGTTCCGCTGGAACTTCCACAGGCCGCAGCCGTGCTTTTATGAATGATCAAATGGTCAGTGTGGGTTTGTTGCGGCTCTTAGGCGATGTCCTCTTGGAAATCCATGGCCAGTTTGATCGTCTGCTTGAGCCAGCCTCCTACCGGATGGTGCTGGATGAATTTGCAAAGGCCGAAAGCTTGCAGGAAACGGTCCGGCAGAATTTCCACGCCTGGCAGCAAGCCCTTACGCAATGGCAAGAAGCGGAAACGCATTTGACGGCTTTACGCCAGAACGAACATTTCTTAAAACACCAATTGGAAGAATTAAAAAAACTCAGTCCTCGCGCTGGAGAAGAAGAAACACTCCTGCAGGAGCGGAATGACTTGGCCCATATTGGAAAATTGAGCGAAGCGGTTCAGGATAGCGCCAGCCATTTGCAAGGGCATTTTCAGGCACCCTCGGTTGAATCTGCTCTCCACGCGGCGACAAAGTCGTTGCAACGGCTTCAGGGGCAAGGGAGCGGAAAAGTTGATGCTGCCATTGGGGCTTTAGAGCGGGCGTTGACAGAGGTTGTCGAAGCAAAGGCGCAAATTCAGGATATGGCTGATCAATTGGCAGACCAGCCGCGTCGGCTTCAGGAGATTGATGAGCGGCTCTACGCCTTACGAGCGGCGGCTCGCAAGTATGGGGTGACGGGTGGTGAGTTAGGGGCGTTGCAGCAGAAATGGGTAGATCAGCTGGCCTCCCTCGACCAGGCAAATGACCTTTTGGCAGCGCAAGCCCAGACAGCTGCGGCGGCTCGGGCAGCTTACCATGAAGTAGCCTCAGATTTGCATCGCTGCCGGGTGGATGCGGCCCAAATCCTGGAACAAGCTGTGATGGCCGAATTGCCAACCCTCATGCTGCCCCAGGCACATTTCAGGGTTCATGTTGCTGAACTCCCGGAAGCCCAATGGGGTGAAGCCGGTCTTGATCGCATTGATTTTATGGTGGCCATGAACAAGGGGCAGGATTTTTGTAGCTTAAGTAAGTCCGCCTCCGGTGGGGAGCTCGCCCGGTTTATGCTCGCGTTGAAAGTTGCCTTGACCGACCGATCTGCTATCCCCACCATCATTTTTGATGAAATTGACACCGGCGTTGGCGGCGCTGTTGCCGCAGCCATTGGGGAGCGATTGGCCAAACTCAGCGCGCATGTTCAAGTCTTGGCCATTACGCATTCTCCCCAATTGGCGGCGTATGCGAAAACGCATTTTCTGGTTTTTAAGGAAGACCAGGGCACAGTCATGCGTACGTCCGTTTGTTCCCTGGATCCTGAAGCCTCCCAAGATGAGCTTGCGCGCATGCTGTCAGGCGCTGAAATTACGGCGGAAGCCCGTGCCGCGGCCCAGCGGTTGCGATCTGCGCTTAATTGAGCATCGACAAACATGTTGGGTGATCAATTGCTTCCGGGTTCACTTCCGGCTGATTGTTAGGGGCCAGCAAGAAACCTTAAAAAGCCTCCATCAAGCAAGTCTTTTGCCGTTATTATACTTGTGGAAGGATTGCAGGGAAAGCTCTTGCAAGGTTAACCCTGTCCTTGTTTTCAGGCGCTTAAGGTGAGTTTCTACGGTGGAAGGGGCCATGGAGAGAACAGACCCGATTTCTTTATAAGACTTGCCTTCTTGTAAAAGCTGTACGCACAGGGCCTCATAAGTCGTTATATAATCTTTTGCCCCCTCTCCGATACGGAAACGGGTAGAGCGTTTCGGTAAAAAAAAGTTCTTACGGTTGATGCTTTGTCCGGGAACGGGCATTTTAAGCGATTTTTCTGTTGCCTTTTCAATAAGGGTCCGGGCCAGTGTGGGAAAAAGTTCTGCAAACTTCTGAAGTTCCTTCAAGATATGGAAATAGTAGGCAAAAGGGGAGGGATGGCACTGCCCCATGGCAAAGGTTGTGCAATCATAAAAATTTTTTCGGCGGCTTATGATGGTAAGGCCGTGATAGACGCCTTTGTTTTCCCTGATAAAGAAAAGGCGGTCCACGGATAAGGACTCATCCCAAAAATAGATGCACGATTGACGGATATAAAGGGGGATAGAGAGGGATGGTTCTACCAGGTCCTGTTCTAGGAGGTCTTGAAAAAAATCAGGGCGATTGGCAAGGATGATAAAGGAACCGTCCCTATAAATTCTTTTAAATTGAAAATAGGAAAAGCCTCTTGGGTGCAGAAAAGCATTAGAAATTTTATCAACTTCTTTAGCTATGTACGCTAGTCTATCAGAAACCATATTGTTGCGCATCAGTAACATCCCTTCTTTTCAACCGGATAACCCCTTGAAAATAGGACAGAACCTATGCAACCCCCGCCGTCGTCAAGAAAAATTGATGTGATTTCAATCAGAGTCCCTCATTTGTGCTTTTAGCACAGGCGGATGGAAAAGTTTGTACCCAAACAAGCATGACGACACCTCAGGGGAGAAGCTTTATG
>JAJONN010000022.1 GCA_021323455.1 Alphaproteobacteria bacterium
TACAAACTATAATTTTTGGTACGCGATGGTTTTGCAAGCCGCTCTTTGCATTGTCGCTTTATTTATATATTTAAGAACGATCCAAAGAGATTTAGGAACTTTATCAACGCTCATTGCCTTAGTATTCATTTTTTACTATGCACAAATGTTTGCGCATTCAACACTTTCAGAAGCTCTTGGGTTAACGCTGGGGCTTCTGAGCTTTGTTTTGCTTTGGAATGGATGGACTCAAAGGAATCGTCTTATTTTTAATATTGGTATGGCTTCTCTTTCCGTTGCTTTAAGCGCACGAGCAGGACCGAACTTCATGGTGCCTGCTCTTTTTGCTCTCGTTTTTTTCACCCCTTTTACTCATTCACGTTTTAAAGACTTATGCTGGAGTATTTTATCTTTTACTGTTCCTTTTATACTTATGATGAAACTTTCTGTTTTGTTTGGTGATCCAGCAGGTTCAGGAATGGCCTACTCTAATTTTGCAAGTACGGTGTATGGCCTTGTCAGTGGAGGAAAATCTTGGGCTTATGCTTATCAAGATCCCTCTATTCAAAGTCTTATTGCAGGAAAAACGCAAGCTCAAGAAGCAAAAATTTTATATGCAAAATCCTGGGAAGTTTTTAGACATAATCCCTTCAACTTTTCCATAGGAATGGTGAAATATCTTGGTGGCTTCTGCTACTGGTTCATCAGGCAGTTTTCTTTTGGTACGGGAATCACCAAAGGTATTACAACGATACTTTCTGTTATTTTTTGGTTCTTGATCGGTTTTAAGGTCTATACAAAACGCTCTTTTTTTCAGCGGGAGTTCTTATTTTTAACGATCATTTTCTTAGGCATTTCTGTTTCTTCTTGCATTATTTGGAAAGATGGCGGCATTCGGCCATTTGCCGTAGCTATCCCCTTTATCGGGGCCTTATTTGGTTTTTCTTTTGCTACCCCTTCATTCCTAAAAAGGCAAAAAGTTTCCGAGAATATTTGGGCTATTTGTTTGGTTAATTTTATTGTTTTGAGTTCGGTGCTCACACCTTACATTCTTCCTAAAAAGAAAGTGCCTGATGTCTCTTCTTTTACAGTAGCCGAACTTCCTGGCCAGAAATCATTCTTAGTCTATAAGCCGGCTACACAACCTCATATTCTTGTTGATCCCTCGCCTGGTTTTCATTTTAGGACAATATCTCCAGACAAGCTCAAAGCATCTGCTCTTATTTATGATACGCTTGGTGAAGAACTTAAAGAAATATTAGACAAAAATTCGTCTAATAAATTTGCTTTACTAGAAGTTTATGATTATATTGGTCATTCCATTCAATACGTCATTTCTTCAACAGATATTTTGCAATCTCAAGAAGACTGGTTATTGCTGCGAGTGACAACAACCCATGAAAAGACAAATACGCTCTATACGGTAAACAACTTTTTAGGTCTCTCCCAAAAATGAAAACAGCTTTTATTACAGGCGTCAATGGCCAGGATGGCGCTTACCTGAGCCAGCTTCTTCTTGAAAAAGGGTATCAAGTTCATGGGCTGATCCGACGTGCATCCACCAACAATACAGAACGTCTCAAGGGACTAGAGAAAAATCCGGGTTTTATTTTGCACTATGGAGACATGACGGATGCTTCTAGCTTGATCCGTCTCGTTGGCCAAATCCGCCCCCAAGAAATTTATAACCTGGCGGCGCAAAGTCATGTGGCGGTAAGCTTTGAGACGCCTGAGTATACAGCCAATGCAGATGCGATCGGCCCTTTGCGTCTTCTCGAGGCCATCCGCATCCATAACCTCACAGATACCGTCCGGTATTATCAAGCCTCAACATCTGAACTCTATGGGAAAGTCCAGGAAGTTCCTCAGACAGAAACCACGCCTTTTTATCCTCGCAGTCCTTATGCAGCCGCAAAATTATATGCCTACTGGGTAACGATCAACTATCGGGAAGCGTATGGTATTCATGCTTCCAATGGCATTTTGTTCAATCATGAAAGCTGCTTGCGGGGCGAAACATTTGTGACGCGGAAAATCACCCTTGGTCTTGCCAGCATTGTCCACGGATCAAAAGACCCAATTTCTCTTGGTAATTTAGAAGCGAAGCGTGATTGGGGCCATGCAAAAGATTATGCGCAAGCCATGTGGATGATGATGCAACAACCAGCCCCCGATGATTATGTCATTGCAACGGGAGAGGCTTATACTGTGCGGGAATTTGTATCAGCAGCCTTTGAGGCCATGAAAAAGTCGTTGCGATTAACCCTGCTTTTTTCCGTCCAACAGAAGTTGATCTGCTCATGGGAGATCCCACGAAAGCAAAAACAAAACTTGGCTGGAAACCAACAATATCTTTTCAAGACCTTGTCGCCGAAATGGTTCGAGAAGATATTCAAAACTTTTCAACCCGACGCGTAATGCTATTAGGTTGATAGAATGGCTATAGGCAATTACACCTCCCTTCACGGCAAAAAGATTTTTATTGCTGGCCATCAAGGCATGGTTGGCCAAGCTCTTATCCGTGCGCTTGGGGGGGTAGACTGTCAAATTCTAACAGCCCTCATATTATCTTCCTGGCTGCCGCGAAAGTCGGTGGCATCCTGGCGAATGGCATGTCTCCGGCTGAATTTCTTTATGATAACTTGATGATTCAACAGAACGTGATTGGTGCTGCTCATCAATTTAAGTCCGAACGTCTTATTTTCTTAGGTTCTTCTTGTATTTATCCTCGTCTTGCTCCACAACCTATACCTGAGAATGCCCTTCTGTCTGGTCCCTTGGAAGAAACAAATCAATGGTATGCTGTTGCTAAGATTGCTGGCTTAAAACTTGTGGAGGCTTTCCGCCGTCAATATGGGGATAATTTTGCGAAAATAAGCGGTAGCTCGCACGTAACCCTTTGGGGAACAGGCACACCGATGCGCGAGTTCTTGCATGTTGATGATCTGGCTGATGCCTGTTTGTTTTTAGCAGAGCATTATTCGGATACGACCCCAATCAACGTTGGAACCGGCAAAGATATCACCATAAAAAACCTGGCATCAAGAATCGCACAAGTTGTTGGCTTCAAAGGTAAAATTAACTTTGATACCACACAACCAGATGGGACGCCCCGGAAGCTTCTGGATATCTCAAAGTTGTCTGCTTTAGGATGGACCGCTAAGATTCATTTGGACCAAGGGTTAAACAACGCTTACCAAGACTTCCTAAAGAGGTATGCATCATGAAAATACAACCTGTTATTCTTTGTGGTGGAGGGGGGACACGCCTTTGGCCTCTATCCCGGACTTCTTATCCCAAACAACTTCTAGCGCCGTTAGGCGGCCTTAGTTTGTTGCAGCAAACTGCCCAACGCCTCTCCAAGCCGGGGTATGAAATGCCACTGATCATCAGTAATGAGCAATATCGGTTTCTCGTTGCCGAACAGATGCATGAAATCGGTATCACACAATCACCTATTATTCTAGAGCCATGCGCACGCAATACGGCGCCTGCCATGGCGTTAGCCGCCCACTCTATAAAAGATCCTGAAACTTATATCCTTTTTTCTCCCTCAGATCACCAAATCATCAACTCCCCTGTTTTAGATCAAGCCATTCAAGATGCAAAACTTGCTGCCGATCAGGGCAAAATTGTTGTATTTGGCATCTCTCCAGACGGTCCAAAAACAGGATATGGATATATCCTTCCCGGATCCGAGATTGCTCCCAACGTTTTCGGGGTACAGAAGTTTGTTGAAAAACCGGATAAAGAAAAAGCACAAGAGCTTCTTGAATCGCCTTGCTATTGGAATAGTGGAATTTTTTTTGCAAAAGCTAACGTATTTCTCAAGGCCGTTCAGGATCACTTACCCGATACTTTTTCCCATGCCCTTGCGGCCATCCAAAATGCAAAACCAGATCTTGATTTTATTCGCGTCCCTCAAGAGGATTTTGAAAAATGTGACAATATTTCTATTGATTATGGGGTCATTGAAAAAAGCAATTGTATTGCCGTTGTGATTTGCCAGGACATTGGCTGGTCTGATATTGGTACCTGGCAAGCTGTCTGGGAGTTGAACACCAAGGATGATAATGGCAATGCGATTATTGGAGATGTTATCGCCCAAGATGTCAAGAATAGCTACATTCGGAGTGATGGATTGCTGGTTTCCGTCATTGGCTTAGAAAATTTGATTATCGTTGCCTCCAGCGATGCTATTCTCGTTGCCAACAAGGCTAATGCTGAAAAGGTGAAGGAAATTACCACCCATTTACGTCATAATTTACGTTCAGAACTTGATTTCCACAAACGTGTCTATCGTCCCTGGGGATATTATCAGGAAATTGACTTAGGCGAACGGTTTAAAGTTAAGCGGCTCATGCTCAAAAGCCTTTCAAAGACATCTGTCCAAATTCATTATCATAGGGCAGAGCATTGGGTCGTTGTAACAGGAACGGCAAAGGTTCTTATTGGAGACAAGACACAGCTCGTTCATGAAAACGAGTCCATTTATATCCCTGCAGGAACAGCCCATTCCGTCGAGAACCCTGGAAAAATCGACCTTCACCTTATTGAAGTTCAGTCAGGGAGTTACCTGGGAGAAGATGACATTGTCCGCCTCAAAGATATTTACGGTCGTGTTTAATGTCGGAAGAAATTTTACAAGGGCATCGGGAAATATGGCAAAAGAAACCTGTTTTAAAGGCTATTTACCAGGACTTCTATGATCGAATCGTTAGACAGGTTATTCCAGGAACGACCCTTGAAATTGGCGGAGGAACGGGAAACTTAAAAGAGTACCTCCCAGAAGTCATATCCACAGATATTATTGCGTCTCCTTGGTTAGATTGTATTTGTGACGCCCAATCCCTTCCCTGGAAAAACAATAGCCTATCAAATATTGTCGCCATCGACGTTTTGCATCACATTGAGCGGCCTATCCGGTTTTTTCAAGAAGCTGTACGGTTGCTACATCCCGGAGGCCGGATCATTCTTCTCGATCCTGCTATAACACCCTTCAGTTGGTTTTTTTATCATTTTATTCATGAAGAACCTGTCATCCTTCAAGCCAATCCCTTGGAGGAGGGGCCGCTTTCTCCCCATAGACAACCCTTTGATGCCAATCAAGCCATTCCAACCCTTTTGTTTGGCAAGTATAAAGGCGCTTTTTCTAAGGCTTTTCCTGACCTTCACATGATTGAAAATTCCTTTATGAGCTTATGGTGTTATCCTCTGTCTGGCGGCTTTAAGCCTTGGTCTTTAATCCCTTCTTTTGGGATCAAGCGCATTTTGCAGTTGGAAAAAAAGCTCGAGCCTTATCTAGGTCAATTATTTGGGTTCCGCTTGTTTGTTGTTTTAGAAAAAAGAGAAATAAAAAATGAAGTCTAACCTTTTCTTATTTCTTGTTGTGGTACTTGTTGGATTTTTTCCAGGAATTACCTCAGACATTTACATCCCTTCCGTGCCGACCATCGCAGATGATTTAAAGACAAGTATAGATAAAGTACAGGGAACGCTCTCTATTTTTATGTTCGGCTTGTCCATCTCACAATTGGTTTATGGGCCGATTTCCGAGGGTATTGGCCGACGGTATCCGTTGATCATTGGGTTGCTCATTATGACTGTTGGCAGTTTTGTCTGCTTTTATGCTTCAAGTATTGAGACTCTTCTCTTAGGGCGATTTATTCAAGGGCTTGGCGTTGGGGCAGGAGCATCCCTTTGGCGGTCAATCTTCAGGGATTCATTTGAAGGCCCCCAATTAGCCAAGTATGGAGGGTACCTCTCCGTTCTCGTAGCGTTCATTGTCCCAGCGGCACCAGTCCTGGGGGGGTATTTACAAATCTATTTTGGGTGGAGAGCCAATTTTCTTTTCCTGATTTTCTATGCTTTAGCTACGGTGTTGATTATTTTGGTTCTATTCAAAGAGACGAGTGCCCATCACCATAAAGAAAGGTTGAGCAGGAAATTTTTTATGCATGCGTTTGGGCAGCTCTTGTCCAGCCGTGTTTTTATGGGATATACGATCTGCACCTTTATAAGCTATGGCGCATTTTTTGCGTGGCTCACCGCAAGCCCTGTTTTGTTGATTAAGCTGGCTGGGATAAGCCCAGTGGAATTTGGCTACGTTACCTTTCTTGGAGGCGGTGGGGCTATGCTGCTTTCAGGTTTTATTAATGGAAAAATGGTCGTCAAGTTTGGCATCCATTTTATGCTACGGATGGGCTGGGCGCTCATGTTTATGGCCGGCAGTCTGATGATGGCGTTGAAATTTATCTATGGCATGAACACCGCAATTATTGTCGCGCCTATGGTCTTGTTTTATTTTGGCAGCACGTTTATTTGGCCTAGTATTTTTGCTGGCGCTTTCGCGCCTTTTGGGAAAATAGCTGGATATGCCGGTTCCCTTTACAGCTTTATGCAACTGGGTGGCGGCGCTGCCATTAGCGCCCTCGTCTCTTGCTTACCGAACGCTGACCAGGTGCCAATCGCCTCTATTTTTATGATATGTTCACTCTTATCCTGGATCGTGTTTGAGTTTATCGTCGTTTCCAGCAAAGAAGGGGCGGTGAATTAGGAATTCTTGCAAGGGAGCGCAAATATGCATTGAGGAACGTTGGGTGATGACCTTTTACTCAATGCACAAAAGCGGGTTGAACCTGAGAAGCTATTTGGTAGATCTCCTATTTTTCCTCATGGAAGGTTAATCTTCAGACAAATTGTCCCATCTTTTACGTCATGGGAACTTATGTATTGCAGGAATAGATCTCCATATAAACCAGCCATAGGGAAGTGATAGGTATCTCCATCAGAGCCATGGTGTTGATCATGGAGGAACTTGTCAAGCATATACCCTGCATCTTGGCAAAGCTCACTTCTGCTACCAATTTTTCCCGTTTCCACGCGGTAATTGACGCTGTAAAATGCGGACGGATTCCATGGCAAAGAGTTGGTTAGCGGTATTGGATCCTTTCTGTCACCAAGATTTACCTGCTTGCCTTTGATGGAGAACTTATGACCTTCAGAAGTCCGGATGCGCAAAACCCCATCATGAGGTAGGGAGCCTGAAAGGATTACATATAAGCCGACCGTTATAAGAGGCTCTGGCTCTAGAAACAGAGGAGCGGCGGCAGGGCCTTGGTGTTGAAGTCCCATAGGCTGTAGAGGCTGTGGAAGGAGAGGGGCTGCGGCAGGGGTGGCTTGATGACGAAGGCCCATAAATTTTATAAAAGCTTCTTCCCACAAGGCAATGTATGTCCCAAGGTAGTGGGCTTCCCACGGTCTGATTTCGATAAGGGGAAGAAGATCATTTATCCCAAGGACGTTTCCTAAGATATTTCCAAGAGACATATTGCCTGGTAGCTCAAACCCTCCTAAACTTAGCGGCCTATTAAGCTGTCGAATGATACGCGTCAGCTCAGGATCCATATTCGTAAAATCCTGGCGGGATACCCTGTCTCTGTAGTCACGGCAATCCTCAGCAGACATAACAATCACTGGACCAGGATGATGGAAGCCCCTTCCATTCAAATACTGACCAATCCTATCTTCCTTAACCGAAAAATGAAGTGCTTTTATATTTCGGCTTGGATAGGTGGCCACAGCTTGGGAATCAAAACTACAAAGTCCCCCGAAGGTGTAAAGGCGAATCCGGGGGTGTTGACTCTGCTCATAGAGACTAGCTGCCAAACGCTCTGCCCATACACCTCCAAGGCTGTATCCGTAAATAACAATCCCATAGTCGTCCTGGAGTTTCTTACCTTGGTTTGTCGCATGCTTGCATAATTCTTCATAAATATAAGTCGCTGTTGAGTAGAAGGTCCCCAGGTGACCTTCAAACATACGTCCTTCAACAGTTCGGAAATATGGATAACAAGACGTATTGCTTGTAGCATATCTCTGTGTCTCGAGCAGTTCCTCTTGGTTATCTGTTCCTCGGAAAAGGATAAATAACATGTTTTTCTGCTCATCAGCACAAATACTCCCAATAGGGGTCCGGCCGGCAGCTTGACCCCCGACGTCATAAATGGGGCGGCTTCCAGGATCAATTTCATCTCTGGATAATCTAAGTAAACCTTCTAGGCCTCTCTTAATGATGGTCACCTCTTCCCTTAACAAATGATCATCACCAGCATCTGCAGCAAAGCTTACGCCAGAGATCATAAAAAAAATAAAAGATATAGATTTAAAAAATATAGACATGATTATTATTCTCCTCTTCACTGAACGAGGTCATTTTATTATCGGGCAATTTATGACATAGTTACATATAAAGCGCAACACAGTTGAAATTTCTCGTAAGCTTATAAGGCAGCCTCAAAGTCTAATTTTGTCCTCCAAGTTTCCCGCCCTGATTCCGGGTTTAATCTTATCCCCCCCCTTGCTATACTCAACTCCTGTGTGCCTTTGATTTCAAGGTTGGGAAACCAGCCATGATTTGAGGAGGACAAAAATTGAAAGGTCAGAAATCAGGAGTTGGGAACATAGAAGCTAGAAACAATAAAATGCAGCTTGTCGCCTGCTTGATGAGAGCATACTTATCCTGTTTGTCCCCCGGGTTTTGGCTTTTGGTATGCCTTCCGTTGATGGGGGGGTGTTCCTGGTTTTTTGAAGCAGACAAGAGGGAAGGTGAAGAAAAAGCTACCCTCGACCTTCCCAGTATCCCGTATCAGACAATCATAAAGCCTAAGGTTGTGGAAGACTCAACTCCAGAAATAGAGGCACATCTAAAAGCTGTCTCTTCGCTCATAAAACTAGAATCCCGACCTCCGACGAGCCTCAATGCCCTTTACCATCGCATCCGGAATGATGTGGCGCGGCTCAAGCAAGCGCTAGCTGAAAAAGGGTATTTTGATGGCGAGGTTGAATTTTCCCTTGCAGAAGGGGTGGCCCCTGTCATTGTTACCCTGACTTTTACAATGGGGGAGCGTTATAAAGTTTCCGGCATTAGCGTTGTCGCTACAGAAAATGCCCGGGAACGCTTGCCATTGACCCCAAGCAGGGCAGCCAGAGAGGTTCGTTTTCATGTTGGAGATGACGTGGACTTGAGCCGTATTCAAGAGGCGAACCAACGTCTTGCTAAATATTTACGAAACCATGGGTATCCTTACGGAGATATGGCTGAACCAGAAGGACAAATTGACCGTGAAGCAAAACGGATAAACGTCATCTTCCGGGCAAAGCCTGGGCAATACGCAACTTTCGGAAAAGCAGACATTACAGGATTAAAAGATCTGCCTTCTCAATTTGTTCGTAACCGTCTTGTTTGGCAAGAGGGGGAGCGGTTTGATGAGCGTCGGTTGGAAATCACACGCCATAAGCTCATGGGAACCGGCTTGTTCTCAGCCATTGACATTAGACCAGACGAAAATGCCCCAGCATCGGGCGTTGTCCCTTTGTCTGTAAAGGTGACAGAAGGCCCACCGCGCACAATTGGGGCGGGCCTTAAATATGCGACAACAGAAGGCATCGGTGGACAGGCGTTTTGGTCCCATCGCAATGTCTTTGGTTCTGGGGAAGGTTTAGGAGCGATGCTGCGTATTTCCCCCCGCTTAAGCAGAGCGAAGGTTGACTTCTCTATCCCGGATATTTTTGCGCCGGAGCAATATTTGCGCCATGAAATTAGCGCAACGCGGGAGCAGAACCGTGCTTTTACAAGTCGCTCCCTTGACGCCGGCATCCGTTTAGAACATCCCTTTACAGATACCCTTAAGGGGATGGTTGGCGTTACAGGCGAAACAGGAAGAGTCAAGCGCGCTGAGGTGGAATATATAAATCGGCTTATCGGCTTTCCGGTTGACATGCACATTGATGCAAGTAATAGCTTGATTGAACCAACCCGGGGCGGGCGCTTGACCGCGCAAGTGACGCCCTACGTGGGCCGCTCCGGTAAGGACACGCGTTTAATGGTCTCAACGGCAAAAGGCAGTTATTATTTGAGGGTTTTACAAAGTGACGCCATTGTTATTGCTGGCTGGGCCCATGGAGGAACCATAACGGTAAGCTCCCTTAACAACCTGGCCCCCGACAAACGGTTCTATGCAGGTGGTGCTGGCTCTGTGCGGGCCTACGGATATAAGCTGTTAGGGCCGCTCGATAAGGACCGTGTTCCTCTAGGGGGGCGGTCCATTGTGGAATATGGCGTTGAAGGACGGTTTAAGGTCACAGATACGATTGGTTTTGTTCTGTTTGCAGAAGCAGGGAAACTGTCGTCCAAGGCATCGCCTGACCTTTCGAGTCAGGCGCAGCTTTGGGGGGTTGGAGCCGGTGTTCGGTACTACACCGGTATTGGCCCCATTCGTTTTGATATTGCAACACCAATGAAGCGCCGCAAGGACGGGTTGCCCAAACCCATAGATGCAGCCTATCAATTTTATTTAAGCGCAGGACAAGCATTTTAAGATGAAATTCTGGGGATGGGTTTTGCGGATTATGGTTATAGCATCAGGTATCGGCCTGTTTTTGCTGCAATCTCAATTTGCTAAAAAATCCATTCTGGAATTTGTGATCAACCAACCCTTTAAAAACTCAACCTTGAGGGTCGAAGCAAAGAATATTCGAGGGCTTTTTCCGTTTCATATAACAGTTGCTTCTCTCGAATTAAAAGAAGGGAACCATCACCTTGCTACCCTTTCAGATACCTTTGCTGTTTGGTCAGTGCCTGCATTGATCAATGGAGAGATTAAGGTCAAGGTTGCCAAAGGGGAAGAGTTGGCAGGAGATATTACCTATGTCATTGGCAAACATGCTTTATTTTCAACCCTTGACGGTACAGGGCTGCCGCTGGGAAGTAAGGGGCTTCTGAAATCAGTGGTTATTGACTTCCCTGCCCTTGATTTGTTGACAGGCCAGGTTGTTACTACGTTTTACGATGGTCAGGAAACGGCAACTCTAACCCTGAAGCTTGAGGAACTGGATGAGGACCGCCTGAAAGTTCAGGAAATCATTTTGGCAGGTCAGGCTATCAACGGCAAAGGGTACGGAGTTTTGTACCCAAGGCAAGGCATGTGGGAAGGAGAAGCAGATATAGCGGTTGCGGCTCTGGCCTCCTATGATCAATGGTTTCAAAAGGGATTGGCGGGTTCTGCAACCTTGAAGTGCCAGAAACCTTTAAAAGGCCAGCCCAACCTGGACTTGCGCTTGGAACAGTTCCGTTATGGATATGTTGGGGCAAAGGCTTTGAATGCCCAAGCCACTGGCGCAGGAACAGACCATATGATGGTCACTGCGCAAGGGCAGGAGATCCTGTTCAACACGATTCCTCTGACAAAATTATCTGCCACGGGAAGTTTTGATAAAAAGAAAGGGCATTTTGAGATCACGGGCGTTGGGAAAAAAAATATTTCTTTTCGTGCGCAAGGCATGGTTGATTTTCCTGCTCCCCGTATGCCCCAAACTCAGCTGACCCTGACGCGGGCAGAACTGACCCATCCAATGCATCAATTTGCCTTAAAGCAACCGACCACCATTATATGGGATGAAAAAAGCATCCGAATACCAAAACTGTGGCTCACGACGGGTGGGGGGATGATCACGGTTCAAGATCTGATTTTTGGGGATGACCTGTCAGGGGCCCTATCGATTGATCGTCTCCCCTTGACCCTTCTCCAAGTTATTGATCCGGAATGGATGGCGTCCGGCTTTTTATCCGGAAAAGGAAAGCTAAAAGGGACGATGGATCATCCTCATGCTGATCTTTCTTTAGAAGGAAAATCCCTGAAATGGAGGAGTCCAACACATTCTTCCCCTGTGACCTCCCATCGGCTTTCGGGAATTGACCTATCCATTGTCTTTACAGTGTCTCAAGGTTTCCTGGGATGGCAAGCGAAATTGGAGAGCGGCCGCTTGTTAGCGCTCACGACTCAAGGCAAGCTTTCTGTAAGACAATGGTGCCTAACAGAGGACAGTTCCTTTGAAGCAACGTTGAAAGGGCGGGGAGATATGTCCGTTATTTCCCTTTTGATACCTTATGGGGATCTGATTCAAGGCCACGCCTCTGTTGACTTGACCGGAACAGGGACCGTTAAGGACCCCATTATTAAAGGACAAGTATCTGTAGTAAATGGACTTTATGAGAATGCTGTTTTTGGAACGCTCATTAAAAATATCAAGCTTCAGGGAAACGCTTCAAGAGATGTTCTTATCTTGTCGAGCATCATCGGACAAGATAACGCAAAAGGGCGGGTTAACGGTCATGGCTCTATCAAATTTACATCTCTTCTCAATCCAGATGTGGATCTTCAACTCCTGCTGGATCAGCTTATTGTCGTCCAGAATGATGAGATATCTGGCAAAGCAAAAGGTGTCCTAAAGCTTCACGGTTCCTTGCGGGGCGATGACAAGACAAAACTGAAAATTACGGGTGATGTTGTCCTTGAACCGCTTGAAGTGCGCCTGGATGAGCATGAGGAAAAAATTATTACCATTAAATTACTTGAAAAAAAGAAAGATGGATCTTATCAAACACCCGTCGAGTACCATAGCCAGAAGCAGCTACAAAAGGGTTCCTCTTTTCTGCCCCTTGATATCAAACTAAGCTCACCAGGGCAGATTTATCTGCGTGGTTATGGATTTGATGCCCAATGGAAAGGGGAAATGAGAGCCGTTGGAACGATAACGGATCCCCAGCTGGTGGGAGAAATGACCCTTGTCCGTGGAAAATTTGAGTTGCTCGGCAAGCTGCTTAAGTTAATTGAGGGGCGCATTACTTATTCGCAAGAACCAGAAAATGATCCCCTTCTGTCTATTGCGGGGACGCGCGAGGTGGGGGAGATAACGGCTACGATGCGGATTGAAGGCCACGCTTCCAACCCAAAAATTACCTTTTCATCAAGCCCTGCCTTGTCTCAGGAAGAAGTTCTGGCACGGGTGTTGTTTGGGAGCGGAACGGAGAGCATGTCCGTCACTCAAAGCTTACTCTTGGCGAATACCTTAAGTACGTTAAAAGGTAAAAATAATTTGAACTTTACCGACAAAATCCGTTCTGCCTTCGGATTAGATGTTCTCGAATTTAAAGAACGAAAACCTGCCGAGGGAGAGGATTTTACCTCCGGAAACCAACAGGTAAGTGTTGGCAAGCAGATTGATAAAGTCTATCTGTCTCTTAACCAATCGGTCAGTGGTGAAAGAGAAACAAGCGCAACGATCCTATTTGACGTGACCCGATCTCTCAAACTTGAGGCGGACGTCGGCGGTAATAAAAACTCAGGTGTTGGTTTTGCCTGGGTTAAGAAATATTAGGTTGTGGTGTTTTTGAAGAGATATTGAAGGGGATCGCGTTCGGCAGGTTCTAATTTTTATGCCTGCTATAAGCCTCTCATCCGCGTGTTGAGCCCTAAAAACTATGGGGTTCTGGAGAGAGAGGTACCCGAGAGGCAAAGAGCCTTAGAATGCAATTAAAACAGGGTCATCCCCAGGTGCCCAAGAGAGATATGTCTGCATGATCTGCTCAAATAAGGCGCCAGACGTAAGGGAATTCAACCATAATTTTAGAGAAGGATAAGGTTGCGCTTCAAACCATTCAGGGTCTACCATGGCAAACTGCCGGATAAAGGGAAATATCGCCATATCGGTAAACGTCAGGGTGTTTCCGCTTAAAAAAGGATTGAGTCGAATTTCAAGCTTTTTTAAAAACAGCTCGCCTTGCGCACGGTAATTAATTCCTACCTCTTCAGGATAACGCCCAGGGTATTTATACCGATCCAGCGCTTGCTTAAACACCGTATCATTTTCTGCAATCAATAGGGTACCTTCTGAAGGCAAAGGGGGCTTGTTTAAGGCCCAGTTCATAATATCCAGGCTTTGTTCAAGGATTGTTCCATCAGCTAAATGCAAAACGGGTACCGTACCCTTTGGTGAAATAGCCAGCATCTCGGCAGGTTTATTCTTTAAATCAACTTCCCGATGTTCATGGCCAACCTGGGCTGAATAAAGCGCCAGGCGCGCACGCATCGCATAAGGGCAGCGTCGAAAAGAATAAAGGATGGGAAAGGTTAGGGACATGAACAGATGATTCCCTCTAAGGTTGTTCCCATGACCATGAGCGGCGAGAACGCGTTTCAGGCTATTTTATGAGGTTTGAGACCCCTTTGCCCCCGTTTTTTGGTGCTTTGGGACGAGTAAGTGCGTATACGTTGTTCAATTGTTGGCCAATCATGTTTTTTTATTCTCCTTAAATCAAAATCAGCCTGAAGATTAAGCCAGAACTCAGGAGAAGTTCCAAAATATTTACTTAAGCGAAGAGCTGTATCAGCGGTTATTGATCGCTTTCCATGAATAATATCATTAATTCTTCCTACAGTAATATCAAGGTCACGTGCCATTTGGTTTTGGCTAATTTCCAAAGGAAGCATAAATTCCTCCCAAAGAATGGTTCCTGGTGTAATAAGTTCAAGATCTACCATTTTCGTTTCTCCTAATGGTAATCAACAATTTCAACGTTGGTAGCAGACCCATTGTTCCACTCAAAACAGATGCGCCACTGACTGTTAATTCTGATGCTATGCTGTCCACTTCTATTGCCGACAAGTTTTTCAAGCCTATTTCCCGGCGGAACCTCTAAATCTTTTAACATCTTGGCAGCATTTAACATAAGAAGCTTCTTACGTGCTTGTTGTTGAAAGCTTGAGAATTCTTGTACGAAGCGATCTTCAAAAAGCTTTTCTGTTTTTTTGCATCGAAATGTTTTAATCATTCTATATATAATATACCTTTTTACAGTATATTTCAAGTGGTATGTTGGTATTTTTTTATTTTCGGTTTCAGGTAATTCCATCCTTAACTTTGAAAAATGCTCGTATTTACCCCATGCTTTTTCGATGATTTGGCAAGGTTCCGTAAGACATACGGCAAAATCCCGCCATTTAAAAAGTAATCTACTTCATCCTGGGTATCGATGCGGCAGAGCAGCGTATGCGTGCTCGTTTGCCCTGTGGAGCGCGTTATGGTGCAGGTGACCGTCATGCCAGGCTTGATCCCAGAAGAAACACCCGTAATGTCGATAATTTCTTCTCCCGTCAACGCGAGGGACTTGCGGCTTTCCCCCTTCAAAAATGTGAGGGGTAAGATGCCCATACCAACCAGGTTTGAGCGGTGGATACGCTCAAAGCTTTCGGCAATGACCGCTTTAACGCCCAACAATAAAGGTCCTTTTGCCGCCCAGTCACGGGAAGAGCCAGTACCATACTCCTTACCGGCAACCACGACGAGCGGCGTCCCTTCTTCCTGGTATTTCATTGCCGCTGTATAGATGGGCAAGGTCTCAGGAAATACTCCTTTTGTTTTTGAAAAATACGTCGTAATGCCACCGGTTGTTCCAGGCAGCATTTCATTGCTCAAGCGAATGTTGGCAAAGGTGCCCCGCATCATAACTTCATGGTTGCCACGGCGGGCGCCGTAACTATTAAAATCAGGAAGATCAACGCCATGATGCTGAAGGTATCGGCCAGCCGGCCCATCAGCTTTAATACTGCCAGCGGGGGAGATGTGGTCTGTTGTGACGCTGTCTCCTAGGATGGCCAGGATTCGCGCCCCTTTAATATCGACAAGTTCCCCGGTTTGCGGGGCAATATGGGTAAAATAAGGCGGGTTTTTCACATAAGTGCTGGTGTTTTGCCAAGGATATGTCAGGCTGGCGTTCCCTTGAATTTTCTGCCAGGCTTCCCCCCCTTTAAAGACATCCGCGTATCGGTTGCGGAACATGTCAGGCGTGAGAGATTGCTGGATGGCGGCTTGAATTTCAGCATCTGTTGGCCAAACATCTTTCAGGTAGACGGGCTTGCCATCAGCCCTGATTCCCAGAGGTTCCGTGGTTAAATCAACCAGTATGGAGCCTGCCAGCGCATAAGCCACAACGAGCGGAGGAGATGCCAGGTAATTCGCCTTAACGTGGGTATTAATCCGTCCCTCAAAGTTCCGGTTGCCAGAGAGAACCGAGCATACGGTGAGATCATGGTCTTCAACGAGCTTCGCAACCTCAGGTTGTAAGGGGCCTGAATTCCCAATACATGTCGTACAGCCATAACCCACCAGGTTAAACCCTAAAGCGTCCAGATCTTTGTCGAGTCCCGACTTTTCCAAATAATCCGTGACAACCTGAGAGCCCGGTGCGAGCGATGTCTTGACCCAGGGTTTTGGTTGCAGCCCTTTTGCTCTGGCCTTGCGGGCCAATAGGCCGGCACCGATCATCACTGTGGGGTTTGAGGTATTGGTACAGCTGGTAATCGCTGCAATGACAATGTGTCCGTGAGCTAAAGAATACCCTTTCCCCGGAACGGGATGAGCTTCATCGCTGTGTTGATGGTCGCTCCTTAAGGCGGCCTGGCAAGCGGATTTTGCCTCTGAGAGCAAGACCTTGTCTTGGGGGCGCTTTGGCCCAGCGCCAGGTATTCGATGGTTTTTTGGTCAATGGGGAAAAACCCGCACGTTGCCCCATATTCTGGAGCCATGTTCGCCACGGTTGCTCGGTCTGCCAAGCTAAGAGCATCCAGCCCATCACCATAAAATTCCACAAATTTTCCGACGACGCCTTTGGCTCGCAAGATATTCGTGACCGTCAAAACCAGGTCTGTCGCTGTTGTTCCTTCTGGCAATTTCCCGGTCAGCTTGAAACCAACAACTTTTGGGATCAGCATCGACACGGCCTGACCCAGCATAGCGGCTTCTGCCTCAATACCCCCAACGCCCCAACCAAGGACGGAAAGGCTATTCACCATGGTTGTATGGCTGTCGGTTCCCACAAGGGTATCGGGATAGGCAACTTGCTGACCCGATGAGTCTTCGGATACCCATACCACTTGGGCAAGGTATTCCAGATTCACCTGATGGCAAATCCCTGTTCCGGGCGGGACAACACGGAAATTTTGAAAGGCTTCCTGGCCCCACCGTAAAAAGGCGTAGCGCTCATGGTTGCGTTGGTTGCGTTGAAATTCGAGGGCCGTATTATGCCCAAAGGCATCAGGCGTCCCGGAAGCATCAACCATGACTGAGTGATCAATCACCAAATCCACAGGGATCAAGGGGTTAATGAGGCTTGGGTCGCCTTTAAGGGCTACCATTGCATCTCGCATGGCCGCCAAATCAACGATGGCGGGCACCCCAGTGAAGTCTTGCATCAGGACACGCGCCGGAATAAAGGCAATTTCCGTAGAATGATGCCCATTGGTGATGCTATGGATGGCCGTACGGATATCATCGAGACGGATCCGTTTGCCATCTTCATGGCGTAACAAATTTTCAATTAAGATTTTTAAGGAAAAAGGTAACGTGCTAATGGTTCCTAAACCCGCTTCTTCTGCTGCGGGTAAGCTGTAGTAGCCATAGTGTTGGCCGGCAACCTCAAGGGTTTGGCGAACTTTTAAGGAGTCTTGTCCAATTGTTGTCATCAACTCTTTCCCTTGGGCCTTCATTACCATATGAGCATATGCTCCTATTGAGCATAAAGTCTCCCTTAAAAATCAAGTTATAAAAACAGGAGACCTTAAGGAAAGCCGTTGTTGCCTAAGCAATCCATCTTAATGATGGTGCGTTAACGATTCTTTAGAAGGCACAGAGCATGAACCTGCTAAATGATCTTCAATCCATTTGTTCAGGCTTTTTCCTTCGTGCTTGGCTGAGAGAAAAATAGAACGGTGAAGGGCAGGAGGGATCCGGATAACAAGCTTCCCTGAAAACGGCTTATCCGGCGTTTTGTCGCGTTCCTTGCACCATGCAAGGTATTCATCAATGGACTCCCGAAAAGCCTGGCGGATTTCTTCTACAGACTTGCCTTGAAAAGTAATTACGTCACGTGTGTTAATAACTTCGCCATGGAAAATATCTGCTTCATCATCAAAACTTACCTGACCAACATAGTTTTTATATTCCATCATGGGTCAATCCTTGCTTCTTTCAAAAACCGTCTCATTGAGCTTATAGCTCCCTTCTCTGCTTCCTTGCGTGGGTGCGGGCGATGAAAGACAGCATCAATGCCATTTAAAGAGATACAAATACGTGACCCTCTTCTTTCACTAATCTCCGCCCCAAAAGATTTCAACATCGCTTCAATATCACGCCATACGATTCCTGCTTGAACAGGATCTGAAAACACAGCTTTTAATGTACGGTCATGTTTTTTTACCATGCTTAATAATATCGTTTTTTGATACTATATCCAAGATAAGTATTTCTGGCTCCAGGAAGCAAGAGCTATTTGCTGCCATTAACATCCCCCCTTGGGCCTTCGTTATCATATGAACATACGCTTCTATTGAGCATAAAGTCTTCCTTAAAAATCAAGTTATAAAAACAGACTCAGCTTTAATCTGGCAACCATTTGTCAAACCTCTCATCCCACCCAGCCGTAGCTTCATTCAGTGATAATGTAGCATCATGCGGCAAAGAAGCCTCAATATCTTCTGGTGTTATTGGTTCATGTTCATGATTGTGCCCAAGTATCGTAATTGACTGAATATGAGGCAGCATTCTAAGAATTTGTTTGAATTCTGTAGAACTGATGTGTTGTACGTAAGGAAACTGAATAATTCTCAAATTTTCCATCATACATGTAGGCATGAAGCCTACGTCACCGCCACGAACCAGGAATTCTTCAAGCTTTGACATACGAGAAATATCCGATAAATTACTAAATTCAGGCTCAATTATGGAATAATTAAAAGTAAGGGTACGGATGCTATCCATCCCAATAATGTGTTGCACACCATCATCTGTAATTCCTAGATCTGAGATATCAAGACATTCAACTGTACCCAATTTACGGATGGCTTCCATTAAGATGTCTGGGTTAGCAACTTCTGGTAGGTTCTCCAACATAACTGTTTTGAGGTTCACAAGCTTGGCTAAGAAGTTATAAGCAATTTCCCCCGTGATGCCTGGTAGATCCACCAACATAAGGGTTTGGAGATTAGGTAGGCTCTCCAGCCCTGTAAGGGAAATATCCGTCACGTGTTCAAGGTTCACCAACATAAGGGTTTGGAGGTTAGGTAGGCTCCTCAGCCCTGTAAAGGAAATATCCGTCAAATCTGATAAGGTCTGCAAATCAAGGCTTTGGAGATGGGTCATGTGGTCAAGATATTTAATTAATCTACACTTTACGTTAACGAGGGTAAGATCATGGATATATTTACGCGACGGCATTTCGATATCCCTTAAATTTCTACATAGACTGTGAAATTTTGAAACACCTCCAAAGGGTAAGAACTTAATAATTGAGCCATATATTGCAGCAGGCAAATTTGAAAAATGTGACACAGGTCTTTGCTGCAGCCTTTGGATTTTCCGTGGCCTTTCTAAGCCATCTTCTTCCTGATTAGCAGAAAATGCACTTGGTACCATCAATAAATTGTACATTACTGCAATAATAAATAATTTTGATTTCCCTAATATATTTATTTTCATGATATGATCCTTCCTATTTTTTCAAGATTAAAAAATTTAAAAACATTTTTTCAAAATGAACTTTCACCTATTAAAGCACCTCCTCCCATTATAAAGAGATAGAATGCCGCACAGGCTAACTCATAAAACCAACAAAAGTAAAATTTTAAATTAATAATTTAAAAAAATAATACTTTTAATTTCATGTTTTTAATATTTTCATATCTTAATATCTTTATATTCTCAAGATTTTTCTTATATTTATTTTAGGGTTCCTGTATAAAAATCTCTCGCCCTAAAATTTTAGGGTAACTTTTTAGGTTTTCTGGAATCAATCAAGAAGGAAGTCGAAAAATGAGGGTATCTGGGAAAATGGAAGAATATTAAATTCAATTTAAATTTATAAAGTTCTTACATGGCAGCCTTTTTTTAAATCTATAATTCGATGAAGCAAGGGTTATATCTCTGGCTTCAAGCTTACCCTCTCACCGAGCGGGAGCCGTCGCCTTGGGAGGCGGGCTTCCATCCAGCCGAGCTTTGACCAGCCCAAAATATTCAGAGGCAGATTATAGTGAGAGGCTTGTTTCAAAAGAAGATTTTTGAGGGCAGCGCGGTCAGGAGGAGAAAGGTCAAGCCCTATAAAATCCAGGATGATATTGCCGCCTAAATGCCGTCCTTTTAACTGTTGGACAATGAAGGGCGGCGGCTGTGACATCAATAACAATATTTCCACCGCTGGGCAAGTTGACGACATTCTGAAAAAGGGAGTCCCAGAAGTCTTCAAGGTCATAGGCTTCAAAAAGGGGCTGTTGATGCTTTTGTACATAAGGTAATAAATCAGGTCGATGGGTTTTGAGAAAATGCCGGACTTCTAGGAGGGCTTGGTCATTGTCCACAAGGATCCTGTTCCCGTCACAAGCTTCCAGGTCCCGCATCCACCGATGGGACGACGGCATAGCGTCATAAGGCGTCAAACAAGGGGCTTTGTTGGATAACGCTTCAACGCTGGAAAATTTTTGTCGCAAGGCCACTATTTCAGCCTGGATGTCATCGGGAGAAGCCTGTACCGCAGCTTCCCTTAAGGTGACAGGTTCATGAGGAGGCGTAAGCTTTTGAAGCCGATGCTGGGTGACCGGGTCTTGAATTTTTGACGACAGGGGGTGCTTTTCCTGAAAAGGGTGGTACAAGCAATAACGGCTCCCGAAGATAATTTTTCGTGTCAGGAGAGGGCCTTTATCTTGTGTCCCTTTATCTGGAATGGCTTCACGCCGGACTTGCACAAGAACCGCCTGCCCTTCGGCTAGTTTGGAAAAAGGATGCTCAAGAGGCAAAAGGCCCACCTGGTTTTCGGTGAGTTTAACAAAGGCATAGGTTGCTTCGGTACGGGTGACGCGCCCCCAATAAATTTGATCGAGGAAAGGAAAAGGAGAAATAGATGAAGGAGGCTCTTCAAGATCGATATCTATGATCTGGCCATTTTTGAGGTAACTATGATCTGGCCATTTTTGAGGTAAGCTGTGCGGCGTAAGGTATGATACTGGCTAACCAAAAGCGTTACGGGCATTGAGGGCTGTTCTATTTTTGGCGGAACGTAATACGCCCTTTGGTGAGATCATAAGGGGTCATTTCAACCGTGACCTTGTCCCCAACCAGAACGCGGATCCGATTTTTACGCATCTTGCCGGAGGTATGCGCCAAAATAACATGATCATTTTCCAGGCGGACCCGAAACATTGCATTTGGCAGAAGTTCGACGACAACGCCACTGAACTCAATTAAATCTTCTTTCGCCATAGGGTTTTCACTCGCTCGTAAAAAATAATTATGCCTATTTCACGTCATTGCGAGGCCGCGAGCGCGTAAGCGCGTGGCTGCCGTGGCAATCTCCTTGTTCTCATCCCATCGAGATTGCCGCGTCGCGCTCCTCGCAATGACTTTGCTGATCGTTAAGGTGATTAACTGTTTACCACATGCAGCCAATAGTTTCATTCTTTATTTTAGCAATCCTGCTCCTTGCAGGGCTTCGACATGCTGGTAAATATGGGTAGGCTTTTTACGTGTTGGCCAGGGGTGGTGCAAGTCCCCCAAATGGCAGTGAATCTTTTTCGTCTCAATACGGATTTCATGATTGCCCGAACAAATCAGGTGAACCGCATTAGGCTTTTTGGTTTGTAGGGTCAGGAGGTTTAAAACGCGAGACGTTCCTTTACGCTGAAATCCTCGATGATGAACTTTATCCACATTGCGAAAGCAAAGGCCGGCGTGGACGCGGTGATAAAGAGGTGCACCTTCATGGTCCAGAGGGGGGTGTTCCCAGCAGAATCGGTTGGCCAGCAGTGTAAACGTAGCGTTTTTAGGTTCATAAACCATAGAAACCAAAGGAAGTAAAGCATCCTGTAAGTGTGCCCCCAAGATCGTTAAATCCTCTGGATCATGGGCTAACAGCCGAAGGGGCACAAATTTTGATGACATGGGGACTCCTTACTATACAGCGATACGTTCGATATGCGCTCCACATCTTCCTAATTTATCTTCCACCCGTTCGTAGCCGCGATCAAGATGATAAACACGATTAATCACGGTTTCTCCCTCAGCGGCTAAGCCAGCCAAGACCAAACAAACGGATGCCCGTAAATCTGTCGCCATCACAGGCGCTCCGCGAAGAGAAGGAACTCCCCGAACCAGGGCAGAAGCGCCATGAACGGTGATATTAGCTCCCATACGGCAGAGTTCTGGCACATGCATAAATCGATTTTCCCAAATCGTCTCCGTAACCAGGGAAGCTCCCCTGCAAATGGTCATGAGCGCCATCATTTGGGCTTGCAAGTCCGTGGCGAACCCGGGATAAGGTTCTGTCATGACATCAACGCCTTGGACTGCCCCTTCGGGTGTTTTGACCTCGAAGCCTTGCGCGGTGGGAATGAACATAATCCCGGCTCTTTGAAGTTGGGCAGAAGCGGTTGGAATTAAATCGAGTGATGTATCCGTGAGGTGGATGGAGCCTTTTGTGATGGCGGCAGCCATGGCATACGTACCTGTTTCAATACGATCAGGAATAACCCGGTGCGTGGCCCCCTGGAGGCGTTTTGTTCCCTGGATGGTGATCGTGTCGGTACCCGCATCCCTGATGTCAGCTCCCATCGCGATCAGACAGTTGGCCAGGTCAACGATTTCTGGCTCCCGAGCGGCGTTAATCAGGCGTGTTTCCCCTTGGGCGAGGCAGGCGGCCATCATGAGGTTTTCTGTTGCCGTAACCGAAATGATTGGCAGGGTAATGGTTGCTCCAACAAGGCCCTGGGGGGCTTTTGCCCGTATATAGCCATCGAGTAACTCAATCTCTGCCCCTAAATCGCGCAAGCCGCTTAAATGGATATCAATCGGGCGCACACCGATGGCGTGGTGTTATGGATATTTTGCGCCTTAAGCGTTACAGTCTTGTTGGGTAAATCGGTAGTGAGGTAAACACCGTGCTGATCCAAGAGCATCAGCATTGAGGTAATATCGGCAAGATCCGGCATGTTGGTCAAGAGGAGCGGTTCATCTGTCAGTAAAGACGCCGCCATTAAAGGAAGCGCTGCATTTTTGGCGCCACTAATAGAAATTTCTCCTCTTAAGGGGATGCCCCCCTTAATTTTAATTTGATACATTTTTTGTCTTTTATCCTCTCAAGTATTTGCTCGTGCAGGCGGGTATTACAGGCGGGGTAAGGTGACGCCAACTTGTTTCATGTACTTGCCAAGGCGGTCTCGGTAAGAGACGTCACAAAGATGATCCGCCTTTAAGAACAAGAATTGACAAGCCCCTTCATTGGCATAAATTTTTGCTGGAAGAGGCGTCGAGTTAGAAAACTCAAGGGTCACATGGCCTTCCCACTCGGGTTCTAGGGGGGTCACATTGACGATAATACCGCATCGGGCATAGGTAGACTTGCCAAGGCAAATAACCAAAACATCCCGAGGGATGCGGAAGTATTCAACGGTACGGGCAAGGGCAAAGCTGTTTGGCGGGATGATACAGACATCTGTTTTGCGGTCCACAAAGCTGTTGGGAGAAAAAGCCTTGGGGTCAACAATAACGCTGTCCACATTTGTAAAAATCTTGAATTCATCAGCGACGCGCGCATCATATCCATAGGAAGAGACACCATAAGAAATAACGCGTTCGGGTTTGGAATCGAGTTGAGGCCCCCTCAAGGGCACAGGGCCATTGGCAACCGCGAGTGCTTCTTCGCTTGCGTCAACGGCACGAACCTGGTTATCCACAAAAGGGTCAATCATCTTGTGGTTGAGCGCCTGTTGGCGAATCCAGTGATCAGGTAATATGGGCATGGATTAATGACTTTCTTAAATATATCCTTATATAAAACATATTATTACGAGGAACACGAAGCACTTCTCGTAATGACAGGGGCTGGAAAGCCGCAATAAAAGACAAAAATCTCAGTTTATAACCCAGGTTCGTATAACACCCCAGCCTGCCTCTTAGACTACACAATTTGAGAAAATTTTTGGAGGTGTTTTTCAAAAATACGTTACTCCGTTCGGTCTGCTTTTTGTTTTTGGCGTTCCTGGCTCTGGTATTTGCGTTTGCGCAAATTTTCCCGCAAGGCAGCGCTTAAGCGTTTCTGACGTTCTGTCTTGGCACCTTTGTTCTTGGGTGCAACCGCAGGCTGTTTCTCTGTCATCGACTTTTGTCCTCTTTATGAATATATCTAACATACCCCCTTTGCTCCTCTCAATTCATTTCTTTTTTTAATCGTTGACTTATCTTACCTTTTCATTATCAGTCCAAAATGGATTAAAGGAAGAAGGCGGCCTGACGAGGTGATAAAATCATCTTGAATCCCGCCCACACCTATGCCATGGTTTCTTCGGTGTCGGTTGCCGCCGTGGCTCAGTGGTAGAGCACACCCTTGGTAAGGGTGGGGTCGAGAGTTCGATTCTCTCCGGCGGCACCAGCTTCAGAGGTGTAACCCTTCTTGGCGAATTCCCCTTCATGGTTTTTTGGAACTATGGTATAAAAATTCAGAAGCGCTTGGTTTAATGAGGGCTTCTGGATCATTCTCTATTAAACAAAGATCTTTATGGCTCCCCATTCACGTACGCGCGGTAAGCATGCCTTTTTACCTTCTGGTATGTCGGCTTTTTTAAAGCGCCGCGCAGGTCAGCTTATGGGCTTTCTCATGTTTTCTTTGGCCGTTGCCTTGGCTGCAGCCTTGGTAACCTATCATGCCTCAGATCCCTCCTGGAATTTTGCGATTGAAGGTCCTGTAAAGAATATATTGGCTTTTCCAGGCGCGGTGATCGCTGATATGATGCTGCAAACTTTCGGGGTGGCTGGTGGGCTTTGGGTTGTCGTCCTCCTAGGATGGGGCTTTCGATCCATGGCTTCTGTTCCTTTGCGGTGGGCGCTTTTCCGGGTGACTGCGGTAGTATTTTCCACTCTTTTAGCTGCAAGTGTCGCTGCGCAATGGGCATTTCCCCAAACATGGCTTCTGCCTAACAGCCTGGGGGGAGCTTTGGGGGCTACTCTTTTACGCCAGGTCTATGAAATTGTTGGCGTGTCTCGGGTTTCTTTTTTTGGGGTCGGGATATTATTTTCATTCTTCTCTCTCCTTTTTCTGTTATTGGGCTTAGGCATATCTTTCCGGCAACTGGGTAAAGGGTTTTCGGGGATTGGGTCGTTTATAAAAGCAACCCTATCGCTCCTTTATCAAGGCGTGATGCGTCTTGTCTTTTGGACATCCAGAAAAATGACGCGGGATATAAACCGGGCCTTTTTATCAAAGCAAAAAGCAGATCCGTCCTTTTTTGAAGACAGGCAAGACCCTTCAGAGGATGAGGATGTGAACGCGCTAGCGATGAAATTTTCCGACTCCAATGAACCATTCCTTCAGGCTACCCCAGAAGACCGAGCAATATATGCGCCTGCTATAGGAGGAAAGGATCTTTCGGAAACGTTCTTGTTGGAAGAGGAAAATGCTGAGGAGGTCCCCTTCCCTGCGCCGAAGCGGGAAGCCTTAAAATCATCTTATTCTTTATCCGATTCGATTTCATGCGGAGCGGAAGACTATGAATTGCCTTCTGTTGATTTGCTGGATGCGTCTTTACGCAAAACAGTCCAGGCAGTTGATCCGCGGTTGCTGGAAGAGTCGGCCTATCACCTTAAGACGGTTCTGGAAGAGTTTGGCGTCCGGGGGGAGATTGTAATGGTGCGCCCTGGCCCTGTGGTGACACTTTATGAATTTAAACCCGCAGCGGGAATAAAGACGTCCCGCGTGATTGGGCTTGCAGATGATATTGCACGTTCCATGAGTGCTTTGTCTGCGCGTATTGCAGTCATTCCAGGACGAAACGTTATCGGGATTGAATTACCCAACCCGACCCGTGAGACCGTTTATTTGCGTGAGCTTCTTCAATCAGACGTTTATGAGAAATCAACCAGCAACCTGGCGCTTATTTTAGGAAAAGACATTGGAGGGCAACCTGTCATTGCGGACTTGACCCGGATGCCTCATCTTTTGGTGGCGGGAACGACGGGGTCTGGGAAATCTGTGGCTGTGAATACGATGATTTTGTCGCTCCTGTTCCGCTTGCCCCCAGACCGCTGCAAGTTTATTATGATCGATCCAAAGATGCTGGAGCTATCTGTTTATGATGGTATTCCTCATTTGTTGTCTCCCGTTGTGACGGATCCAAAAAAAGCCATTGTTGCGTTGAAGTGGGCTGTCCGAGAGATGGAAAACCGCTATCGGGCGATGTCAAAACTGGGGGTCCGCAATATTGATGGATATAATGTACGCATTCGGGAAGCCCGCCAGTCGGGGGAGTTGCTTATCCGGCGTGTCCAAACAGGTTTTGACCCTGATTCAGGCAAACCCATCTTTGAAAACCAGCCCTTGGACCTTGAGTCTTTACCTTACATTGTGATTGTTGTTGATGAGATGGCAGACCTGATGATGGTTGCGGGTAAGGAAATTGAAGCAGCCGTTCAACGACTTGCCCAAATGGCGCGGGCGGCTGGAATCCATCTGATTATGGCAACCCAGCGCCCTTCTGTTGATGTCATCACGGGAACCATAAAGGCCAACTTTCCGACACGGATTAGTTTCCAGGTCACATCGAAAATTGACAGTCGGACAATTTTAGGAGAACAAGGGGCCGAACAACTTTTAGGTCAGGGAGATATGCTTTACATGGCGGGTGGTGGGCGAATTACGCGCGTCCATGGTCCCTTCGTTCGAGATGATGAGGTTGAACGTATTGTGGCTTTCCTCAAAACCCAAGCCGAGCCTGTTTATGTAAACGGGGTTACGGACGATGAAGGGGAATTCTTAAATTTTGATGAAGATGGAAGTAAAGAAGGGGACAGCCTCTATAACCAGGCTGTTGACCTTGTCAGGCGCGAAGGGAAAGCTTCAACAAGCTTCATCCAACGCCATTTGCAAATCGGGTACAATAAGGCGGCAGGTATCATTGAAATGATGGAAAAAAATGGTGTTGTTAGCCCGGCAAACCATGTGGGAAAACGCGAAGTTTTGGGGTAGATTTTCGTGGACACTTTTGAGGGTGCGCTTATTGCTTTATATTATAAGGCTTGTACTCAACTCAGTGGATGAATATTTTTTGAAAAAACTCGTTTTTTGTACGCCATTGGCGTATAAGGCAAACCTTACGGAATGATGGACACTGTTACTTTTCACCCGCCATTTCGCTTGCGCAATTCGCAACAACAGAGCGACGGGTAAGGGGTATTAAAAATAAGCGATTGTATTCGCGGTTCCTATTAAAAACACGCACTTTATACGCCAGTGGCGTATAGACACAGGTAATGAAAAACACTCTAAGTTATTGAAAAAATGATTACTTCTATTGAAAAGCTCGTTTCTGAGGAAACTGTTGAAAAGTTTAAAATTTACGAACAGTTGTTACGGGCATGGAACCGTCGGACAGCGCTGGTTCAAGAAGATACACTGTCTGACTTTGATAATCGGCACCTTCTTGATTCTTTACAACTTATCCCCATTATAGACAGCGTTCCATCTCTTATGCCGCTTCCCATAAATCAGGATGATTGTTCCTTCGCTCATTTTGAACTTTCAGGAGACCGTTGGGGAAACCTGGACTTGTGCTCACAGGCTAAAAATACGGGTTCTATCTTGGATGTCGGAACCGGCGCTGGATTTCCTGGAATGGTTCTGGCCATGTGTGGTTTCAAGCAGGTTAGCTTATGTGAGAGCAATCAAAAGAAATGTATTTTTCTGGAGGAAGTCGCCCGCCAAACAAATACTGATGTTGTAATTATAAATGGACGCGTTGAGAATGTAAGGGAAAAATTTAATTTTATTGTCTCTCGTGCTTGTATGCATTTAGAAGGGTTATTGGGAATGATGGAGATGCTTTCAGCTACTCCCTTCTCTCATGGTCTTTTCCATAAAGGACGTTCTTGGAAAGAGGAAGTTGCGTCGGCTCAAATAAAATGGCGATTTTCCGGGTCATTCACGAAAAGCGTAACGTCACAGGGCGGGGTAATCTTGCATATATCTCATTTAAAAAGAAAATAAGTTATTTAAGAAAGGGTCTTTTTTTAGAAGGATTTATTTCATAATGTTTCATGTGAAACAAAATTTTAAGATGAACGAAAATAATATTAAAAAAAAGCTTAGGGGTAAATTATCTTTCTTTCAAACATCATTGTTATGTTTCACGTGAAACAAATTGAAAAAAACTTTTTTGCTTGTGATAACGAAAAGCATACCCAAATAATATTGAAGGGTAGCTTTCTAGGAATTATAACAAATATTTTATTTTGTTTTCTTGATCCCTAATACCCCTAAGTAATTTTTGATAGTCTTGTATCCACTATAATTAATTTCTCAGATTGGTGTGCAAAGGTTAATCGAAAAAAAGGAGGCATAATACTTTTTATATCTGTTTTCAATAATATTTTGTTTCACGTGAAACAATTTTAACAGGTACGCTTCCATCCTTGAATTTATCATCGCACTTTAATAGAAGGATATTATGAGATGATCACATTCAAATCCTTGAAAGACACACATCTTGCACTTCTTTTGAAATGGCTTGAAAGTAGCCATGTTAAGAAGTGGTGGGATCAGGATATCGTATGGACAGACCAATTAATACGCGAAAAATATGGCACCTATGTGGATGGGTATAAAGAAGAAAATGGTGTGCGAAAGGGGATGCACGCCTACATCATTTGCGTTGATGACCAAGAGATTGGGTATGTCCAGTTTTATAACGCTTATGATTTTTTACGGGAAGATGATGTTTCCTTGCAGAAGCTAGGATTATCTGAATCACTTGGGGCGCTGGATATTTTTATTGGTGAAGAAATTTTTGTTGGAAAAGGCTGGGGAACCCGTATAATCAAAAAAATCTGCCAAGACTATATCGACCTACGCTTTGAAGCATGCTTTGTGGATCCAGACAGCGCAAACCTTCAAGCAATCCGGGCTTATGAAAAAGCAGGTTTTATTAAAATCGAAAAAATATCAAATAATAAAATAACCTGTATGGTACGGAAAAAAAATAATGAGTATCACGTTTACAGCTTTCCAGAATTCAGCCTGGAAAGATAAAATTGACCTGGAATTAAACGCCCATTTGGAATATCGTACAGGGGGCCATGTTATAAATGCTCAAGGTCTTTATGCTTTTTATGAAACCCAATTGATTGGCGGCGTTATTTTTCAAAAGCATGGGGATATTTTGTGGATTGATGCCTTATGGATTGAGCCCAAATTCCGGCGGCAAGGCGTTGGCAGTAAGCTTATGGAGCAGGTTATTGATTTTGCTCGGCAGAATACTCTTACCTGCCTTCAATTGAACACCTACTTTGAAGAAGCCAGAAGTTTTTTTGATGCTTGTGCGTTTGAAAATGTTGCTAGTATCCCTCAATGGAAATACGGTCTTACCTGCTATTTCATGAAAAAAACCTTATGAGTATTGGCTTATTTCCTTTTTATTTTGTTCGGCATGGAGAAACGGACTGGAACATGGCTCACCGGATTATGGGGCAAACAGATATTCCTTTAAATGAAAAAGGTATCAGACAATCCCAACGGTTACAGGCTTGTTTAAAAGATTTTGAATTCGGAACCATATGGTCAAGTCCGCTCCAAAGGGCGCGTCAAACAGCTGAGATTATCAACGAGGTGTTCCATCATCCAATTCAGTATACAGATGATTTAAAAGAGCGGGGATGGGGTTGCGGCGAGGGCCAATCCCATGAGCATTTTTTGCCGCATATGAAGGCAGCGTCGGGTCTTAACAAAGCAAAAGAGGCCAAGCTACCAGAAGGAGCTGAAACCTATAACACCTTTAAGATCCGCATCATTTTCGCTTTCCAAGAGATCTTGATACCGAATAGCAAGCCGCCTCTCGTTGTAAGTCATGGTGGCGTCTTTCAGGTTCTCACGATTCTGTTGGCGGATAAAATCTTGCCAGCAGGAAATTGTGGCCTTTACTTTTTCAGGCCGCCTGAACAACCCGGTTATCCCTGGTTTATCGTCAATTTAAATGAAGCATGAGTGTCATTTTTTAAGAGAAACAGGGCACTGCTCTCCCTTAAGGACGTCCACGACTTTTTGAGGGGTTAGCAATTGCCCCAAAAACCTGCCTTGTGGCGTTTGGCACCCATAAACAGCATAAAAAGGAATACCATATTGGTTAAATGCTTGCAGGTAAGCCGTGATTTTTGGGTCATGATTTGTCCAGTCGGCTTCCATAGCCACAATATCCTCTTTATGGAGGGTTTCTAAAACGTCCGTACTTTTGAGCACAAAATATTTGTTCGCCTGGCAGGTTAAACACCAGTCTGCTGTAATACTCACAAACACTGTTTTACCGGCTTTAACATAGCTTGCAATACGCTCTGGTTCAAAAGGATGCCATACCTTTTTTTGTGAAGCAGAAACCACGGATGTTGATGGTCCGACAAAAGCAGGCAATGTAAAGCTGGTTGCAATCAGGAAGCTTGCCCCAAGCCAGGCCATTTTTTTTCTGGCTTCGGATCCATGGCGGGTTTTCTTCAAGAATAAAGAAATAACGAGCATGACCATGGCAACAAGAGACGCGCCTGTCTGGCCAATTTCTGCAATCAATATATAGATCAACCAAATGATGGTCATTATAACCAGAAAACCAAGTGCAGACTTGACTTTGAGCATCCAGGCCCCTGGCTTGGGGAGCTTGGTTGCAAATTGAGGGAAGAAGGCAACCAGAAGAAAAGGAAAAGCGAGGCCGATACCCATCGCCGTAAATATCGATAAAATTTCAGGGATTCCACGAGATAAAGCAAAAGCCAAAGCGGTTCCCAGGAAAGGGGCTGTACAGGGGGTCGCGAGCGCTGTTACCAAACTTCCTTCGAGAAAAGATCCCAGCAAGCTTTCCCGACGGGGGGTGCCACCTAAAGAAGAAAGAAATGAAGGTAACCGGAACTCAAAAAATCCAAATAAGTTACAGGTGAACAGGGTCAAAATACCGATTAATCCGATCAGGAAACAAGGTTCCTGGAATTGGACGCCCCACCCAACAGCGTGACCCGAAATTTTGAGAAGAATGGCGCTGCTGGCGAGGAGGAGAAAGGAAAAGATAATCCCTGAAACGGTTGCTAAAAACTCCTTGCGAACGGTAGCATTATGACCCTTCCCGTGGCGCATGACAGACAGAATTTTGAGAGAGAGTACAGGCAAAACGCAAGGCATAATGTTGAGAATGAGGCCACCGATAAACGCTGTGAGAAGCATCATGCCCCAGGAGCTTATCCCCAAGCTTGTGGCTTTCAGGACATGCTCAACCTCAAATGCTTTATGTTGGTACCCGATCGTGAGTGTCACAGGTTTCCCAGCTAAGTCGGGCAAGAAAGTTGGCATTCGATGAGCATCGGCATAGGCGGGTGCAGAAAATTGAACTGTTTTTTGGTCTTTGGATAAAGAAGCCCGGGGTGTATCAAAAAACTTATCCTTCATTTCCAGAAAGAGGTCCGGCAAATCGTCTTTTGAAAAGACACCTTGCATTTTGGTTAAAACAACGTGAAGGGTAGGAGGAAGATTGGTTGACGCTTCCACTTCAACGCTCTGGATGTGAAGTGTGCCTAATGTCTGGGTTCCTAGAATTTCATGTTGGGGAACTTTGCTCATCGCTTGTTGAAGCAAGGTGGCTTGAGGGGGCCCGTCCTTTGGCTCCTCTGGTGCCCCTACTGGCAAATCCAGGGTTAATGGTTGCATAACGGGCAAGCAGTTCGCCTGATCACAAACCAGCATATCCACGAAGACAGAAACATGCACGGGTTGTGTAAGATCAGCAACCGTTACGCGTATTGGGAATATCACGTCTCTCTCATAGCCGTTCACTTGTCCCATTTGGGTAGGGGAACGATGAGGCAATGGCCAAAGGATTTGAGCTGACTTAATGTTTTTCGACCCCTCCCAGTTCAGGTTTAGGCCATATCCTGCAACACCAGGGGAACGCCAGTAAGTTTTCCAGCCAGGCGCCATTTGGGCCCTCAACCCAAGAAGAAGCGTTGCCTCATTCCCCACCGTTTTCGACTCAGAAATAAGGGATAAATGAACTTTCTCCCCGTCTTCAGCAAGCGTGGTTAGGCCAAATAAAGGAAAAAGAATGAAGCTGAAGAAAAGATGAAAAAAAGAAAAACTTTTGTTCATCACACATTCCGATGGGTTTCAGCGACTACCCGTTTGATTTGCTTTTGGACTTTTTCAAAAGCTCGATATTCAATCTGCCGAACACGTTCCCTTGAAATGCCAATGTTTGAGCTAATCTCCTCTAAAGTCAAGGGTGGATCTTTCAGGCGGCGCTCCTTAAAAACCTGGTGTTCACGCTGGTTCAAACACATCATTGCCGTGTTCAGCAAGTCACGACGTTTGGACATCTCATCCAGATGAATAGCTTGTATTTCTTGGTCTTCACGCTCATCGACAAGCCAGTCAATCCATTCCGGAGATTCTTCTTCTCCAGACCCCACCATTACATTGAGGGAACGGTCCCCAGACAAGCGCTGGTTCATTTGAATAATTTCTTCTTCAGGGACAGAAAGTTTTTTTGCGAGGGCAGCTACAATTTCAGGGCTGAGTTCTCCTTCCTCGAAGGCATGGATTTTCCGTTGGGCTTTGCGCAAGCTAAAGAACAGCCGTTTTTGAGCGGAAGTTGTCCCAATTTTGACAAGGGACCATGTCCGTAAAATGTACTCTTGTATGCTGGCCTTAATCCACCACATCGCATAAGTGGACAACCGGAATCCCCGTTCGGGATCATAATGCCTCATGGCTTGCATCATGCCAATGTTGCCTTCAGCGACCAAGTCACCAAGCGGCAGTCCATATCCCCGGTACCCGCCGGCAACTTTCGCCACCAGGCGCAAGTGGGTAGAAACCAGGCGTTCAATGGCCTCAGGGTCTCCTTCGTCTCGCCATTTTTTGGCTAATTCGTACTCTTCTTCCGCCGTTAATAAAGGAAGTTGACGAATTTGACGAACGTAATGGGTGTTGATCTCATCACGGTCTTGATAGGTAAAGGCTTTCGTCATAAGAAATTGCCCAATAAAAAACGAAATACATTTTGCGATTAAATGAAATGCCTTGCATAAAAATAGTAGCGGAAGAAAAAGGGGAAACACAATCCCAAAGGCTTAATATTTTTAATTTAATCCATAAGTTTTGTCAAATGAATCAAGCAATGCTTTTTAAAACATCCATTTGTCGGGTTCTGTTCACCCCTTCATCCGGCTTCAAAAGACCCACGATATCGCGAACTTCCTGCATGTGGGTTTCGGCTAACGTATTGGCCCGCATACTGCCGCGGCTCAAGACTTGGTCCAGCTCTCCCTTGTCTTTTAAAAGGCGCTGCATTTCTTGTCCGATAGGGGAAATTTTGGCAACCACAAGATCAGTAAGGTCTTTCTTAAAGGTTGAGAAATAACTTCCCGCAAAAGTTTTGCAGACCTGGTCAGCGGTTTGTCCGGATAACGCCGCATAAATATTGACGAGGTTATGAGCCTCCGGCCGCGCTTCAAGATCTTTAACTTGTGCGGGAAGGGGGTCTGCATCTGTTTTCGCTTTACGGATTTTCAAGGCCAAGGTATCTGCATCATCCATTAGGTTGATGCGGGAATAATCAGAGGTATCCGATTTACTCATTTTGGCTGTGCCATCCCTTAAGCTCATGATGCGTGTTGCTGGACCTTTAATGATAGGGTCTGGCAAAGGAAATATATCTTTCTTAAATTCACGGTTGAACATACCCGCTATATCCCGGGTGAATTCAAGGTGTTGCTTCTGGTCATCGCCGACAGGCACATGGGTTGCCTTATAAATCAGGATATCAGCGGCCATCAATACAGGATAGGCCAGCAAGCCAAGGCAAGCATTTTCCCGTTGTTTCCCGGCTTTCTCTTTAAACTGCGTCATCCGGTTTAACCATCCCATAGGCGTAATGCAGCTTAAAATCCAGCTGAGTTCTGTGTGGGCGGGGACGTGGCTTTGAACAAAGATGGTCGATTGATCCGGGTTAATGCCGCTCGCGATATAAGCAGCAGCCATGATACGGGTATTCCCGACAAGGTTTTTGACATCTTCCAGAGTGGTGAGGGCATGGAGGTCTACAATGCAGAACAGGTTCTCATCCATTTGATCTTGCATCGAGATCCAGTTCTGGATAGCGCCTAAATAGTTGCCGAGGTGAATATCCCCTGTCGGGCGAATACCAGAAAGAACCCGTTTCATTTTTGTCTCCCTTTGATCGTGGTGGTTGAGCTTAGACCGCTCTGCTTAGTCATATAATACCTGATTACGGTTAATGTGGGGCAAAAAAACGCAGGTTAATCACCTTCTTTGTGAACATCACCAGTAATATATTCCGGTTCTCTGTCATAAATCACGCCAAAAATCAAGTGGGCTTGGATGCGGCTTACTGATTTATATTTATTTTTTAGTTCAGGCTTTGTTGGATATCTTTGAGAAGCAGAAATAGATGTAAGGGGTCAAGCGGAGAGGGGGAGAATCCAAATTTTGTATAGAAGTTTTTGGCATTATTATCTTTTGCATGGACAACAACGGCTCTTAATCCAGCAATCTTTGATGCATTTAACGCTTTTAGCAAAGCATGTTTAACGAGCGCACGGCCCAAGCCAATCTTTTGACAGGATCTATCTACAGCAAGACGGGTTAATACGAGTACGGGGATGGGGTAGCGTCCAAGTCCTTGTGAAATTCTTGGTGGTGTTGACGCATGTTCAACTGATCCAAAGGCAAGGGATAGGTATCCCACAACCTTTTGTTCATCCTTAAGGGCCACGTAGGTCCTGGAAGACCCACTTTTAAGGTTTTGGAGCGCATATTTTCTTAAATAAACATTAAGCACATCGATCCCACAATCAAAGCTTGCCAGATCAAAGCTGTCTAAAAGAGGGAATGGCCCTGTAATGCCGCTATCTTCAGATTTTTGGATCAAGGATGGATGGTTCACGGAGCAGCTTTCTGGTTGCTTCAATTGGCACCGCTGGCCTGTCAAGAGCATCACAAAATAGTTGCCATTGCGTATCGTCAAGGATAAACCTGACTTGATCGGCAAGGGTATCTTGCGCAGCCTGAAACGCTTCTTCAATAACAAAATTTGTCAAGGTGGTGTGTCGCACCTTGGCAGCCTGGGACAGGAAAAATTTTTGCTGCTTGGAAATGCGCAGCGTAATTGCCGTATCCTTCTGTCTCTTGCTAATGGGTTGTGTTGTCATTTCCATAAGTTTTCTCCCTCATGGTTTATAATATAGATTGTGTATTAACAATGTCAATACGTTTGTGGTTTATAAACTTGTAAACAGTTGTAGAAAAAGGCGTGACGTGATCAGTTGCAAAAAATTAAAGCCCCCGTTCTAAAATTAAAGTGCACCACCGTCCGGCGAAATGGTTTAAAGCCATTTTCCCTCTCAACTTGGTAAGGCGCATCATCTGTCACAACACCAATAGCCGTGAATTTTTGATGAAGCTCTGGGCCTTCCATCGTCTGTTTTGAAGAATAATAAATTATTAAATCTCCTTTTCGTAAGCGGTTTGCGGGCGCTGATTTGCCATGACAGAATTGGCAGATGCCAAGCTTGACCCCATTTTCAACGTGCTCTTTGGATGCGAACCCAATCCAGTACTTTCGGGCTTTCCTAGTCATTGGGCTCTGCTGTTAAATTTCTCAAAATCTGGATCAAGGATTGGTGGTCAGGTTTGGATATTTCCCCAAAAAATTCGGCATCAACCTGTTCAATAATCGGAACGAGCTGGCATACCAGAGCTTTCCCCTGATCTGTCAAGGACACGCTTTTTGCTCTCATATCCGTTGCATGTTCAACCCGGTGGACCAATCCTTGGGCAACTAGTTTCTTAAGGGATTTGGATACGGTCATCTTGTCCAGTTTTGACCAATTCACAATAAGAATTTGGCTGGTGTCATAGGCGTGCCCTTCCAGCCAGAGAAGAATCGCCATAATGACGAATTGGGCATGGGAAATAGCGTAGGGTTCCAAGGTTTTCTTAATGAGCCGTTGCCACGTCATACCAAAGGGGAGATCAGGCATGTTTGTCTCTCGCCAGGTTTACCAGGGCTTCCATTTCATTCGGTACTGTATTGGCAACATTTTGCGCCACAAGTCTGATCCATAGCCCTTTCAAGGGGCCTGTGACAACAAGCGTATTGGTAAGCCGTAACCCTTCAGATGTTTCTTCCAGGGCATGGGTATCATACATCCTAGCCCCAAAGAAAGCTGTGCAGTCGGTAAATTTTTTGCCTTCCTCAATTTCGGTGAGGACAATCTTAACGGCTCTGGTGCCTTTGGGTTTCAACAGAAAATGGTTCCCAACCGTGAACCCCCCTTCCATTTTGCAGGACTCAAGATCTGTATGCCATTTTGGCCAATTGTTGATATCCGTCCACAATTGCCAGATGTCTTCCCGCTTGATGCCTGAATAGACTTTGCTAAATGATCTCGACCACATCTTCATCTCTTCTTTTCCTTCCATTTTGTATCTGAGGATATAATATGCTAGTTTACTAAATAGTCAAGGGTTATGGTGACCCGGGTCTGTTTATTTCCTTATACTTCGGAAGATTCTGGCAAGAACCCGCCGACTTGGGCATCCCAGAGCGTTTTGTAAAGACCCCCTAAATTTAGAAGTTCTGCGTGTGTTCCATCTTCGATAATTTTTCCCTGATCAAAAACCAAGATGCGATCCATGCGAAGCAATGTGGATAAGCGGTGGGCAATAACAATGGTTGTTTTGCCTTGCATTAACTTCCACAAGCTTTCCTGGATATCGCTTTCTGTTAGGGAGTCAAGTTGGGACGTCGCCTCGTCAAGAATTAAAATTGGCGCATTTTTAAGGATTGCTCTGGCAATCGCAATCCTTTGACGTTGGCCACCTGATAGCTTGACGCCGCGTTCTCCGACAAGAGACTTATACGTTTCAGGTAGTTTAAAGATAAAATCATGTGCATAAGCTTTCTTTGCGGCATTAATGACTTCTTCGTCTGTGCTACTGATGCGACCGTAGCGGATGTTCTCCAGGAGGGTACGATGAAAGAGGAGTGGGTCCTGGGGAATCATGGCGATATTATGATGTAAGCTCTCCTGGGTGATATCCCTGATATCCTGATCATCGATCAGGATGCGCCCGTCAGTCACATCATAAAGCCTCAAAATGAGATTCACGAATGTAGATTTACCGCTCCCAGAATAGCCAACCAATCCAACTTTCTTGCCAGGTTCAATTGTAACGGATTTATTTTGAAAAAGCAGATTGGTGTTTTTATAATGGAACTTGACAGATTCAAAAGTAATTTTACCTTTATTAATTTTGAGCGCCTTTGCGTCTGGTTTGTCTTGAATATCTGGCACCTCCTCAAATAGAGCGAGCGCTTGATCAACAATTCCAAGATTGCTGATAAAATTTCTCATGAGAGTTGTCGCCTGGAAAAGCCGGTTGATGATTTCAAAATTCAGCATAAAAACAAGCGCAAAATCCCCAGGCGTAATTAAGTTGTGTTGGCTTAAATAGATCATGCCACACAGACAAAAGATAATGTATACGGAAAACAGGGCACCCTGGATCAGGAAATAAGATCTCAAGTAGAGAAATTTAGATTTACTTTTAGAAATAAAATCATCTAATTGAACATTTAGCCTATTTTTTTCGTAGGGGTAAGAATTGAAAATTTTGACGGAAAATATGTTCGCAATGTAGTCAACGACACTTCCCCACACTTGGGAATTGGCTTCAGCTTGTAAACGGCTTAACCTTGCAGCTTCCCTTATTTTTATAGAGCCAGTGACTAAAAATATGGAGAGCCAACCAATCATTGCAATGGCGAAGCCGTAATGCACTTTTGCAAGTAAAAAAACACTCATTATTAAGATTAACATTATTTGAAAAAATTCACTTAAGACGTCGTCCATCATGTAGGGACCCAAAGTTGCAATATCAGATATTTTGGCAGATATACTCCCGGAAAGGTGTTCTTGAAAAAACCTATAGGGATAAGCATCCAATTTATTTAACATAAATTTGGTGATATGCGCTGTCATTGCTGGATATATTTTGGCTGAACAATAGTCATACAATGACCAGGCAAGAACAAGACTAAATTGCATGATCGCGTATATAAAAACGACCCGCCAAATATAACGGTAATGAGTTGAGCCTATCATATCTATAATTGTTTTAATGAGATAAGGCTTAACGTTTGCGTCTATAGCCACGAACGTCATAGCTAAAATGATACCCCATATAAAAAACCGATAAGGCTTTGACATTTCGATAAGGAATTTTAAAACGCGCATGAGTTAATCTCTCTAAGAGGTTTCTTCATTGGCTGCTATTGTTTTTAAATACTGCTGATAAAAAAATATATTAACACAAAAACAGTGCCCTATGACAGAATAGGTTTATGCTGTAACGGCGTCAGTTTTCAGGATTGAGCTTACTTATTATGGCGTCATTTTAGTTCTTTGGTATATCCTTCAGTTCCTTTTAAAGGCCTGACGTAGGTGGGCCAAGTTAAAAGCGCCTGTCAATTGTCCCACGCCGCCGAAAACTATTGTACCGCAGATGATGGTCCCTAAGACAGACACGGTTTGCAAAAGGAACGTATCTGGTAGCGTTGCGAGCCATTGATCACGGGCAAGCAGGAGACCAATTCCCATCACCGCTGCAGAAACAACGACTTTTCCCGCTGTTTTTTGAACTTGAGGGGTGAGGAAAAACCACCCACGCCGCTGAAGGACCATGAGTTGTAGTCCTGCATTGATCCAGGCGGCAATAGAGGTTGCCATGGCCAACCCCACGTGGGCAAAAGGGATCATTAAAATAATATTGAGCATTAAGTTGCAAGCAATGCTGACAAGGGCAATTTTAACAGGGGTTTTGGTATCCTCCCGCGCAAAAAATCCTGTTGCGAAGACTTTAGCCAAAACATAGGCTGGGATGCCGGTGGCAAAAGCAGCTAAAGCATCTGCCGTAGCCGTAACCTGCTCTCCTTTCAAACCATAAAGCAAATTAATGATTGGGTAAGAGAGCAAGACCAACCCCAAGGCTGCGGGAATGGTTAGCTGGAGCGATACCTCCACAGCCAGACTTTGAATGGCGCGCGCTTTATCTTCTTCTCCTAAACGAATTTTGCGAGATAGAGAGGGTAGAAGGGCGGTCCCCATAGCAATTCCAAAGAGGGACAGAGGGAGCTGGTTCAATCGGTCGGCATAATGAAGGAAAGAAATTGACCCGGAAGCCAGCAAGGAAGCAAAAACCATATCCAGGAATAAATTAATGTTCATGACGCCCGCACCAATAGCTCCTGGAACCATAAGGCGCATGATTTTACGCACCTCAGGCGTAAGACGGGGTAGCCGGAGTTTCAACTGAAACCCGGCTCTCCAGCAAGCCCAATATAGCCAGCCTAATTGCATCACGCCTGATAAAAAGACAGCCCAAGAAAGGGCTTTTCCTGCCGTCAGGTCGGCATGTGAAAAGAAGATCATGGCCCCAATCATGATAATGTTGAGGATAATAGGAGCGGCCGCCGCGGCTGCAAAGCGGTCCAGGGAATTTAAAACACCACTTAAAAGGGCGGCTATGGAAATAAATAAGATGTAAGGAAAAGTAATGCGCGTAAATGTTATGGCCATTTCGAGCCGCTCAGGGGTTTGAGAAAACCCGGGCGCAATGACGCCCATAATCCAGGGCGTTGCAATGACGATCAAAATCACAAATAAGACCAGCGTCATGCCTAAGACAGCCATCACGCGTTCAGCTAATAGCTTGGCTGATTCTGGTCCTGCGCTGGCAAGTTGTCCAGAAAATTGGGGCACAAAAGATGCGTTAAAGGCGCCTTCCGCAAAAAATCGGCGAAAGAAATTGGGGAACTTAAAAGCCACAAGAAAGGCGTCTGTCAGAGGACTTGCCCCCATAACATGGGACATAAGGCTTTCTCGGAGCAACCCAAAAATACGGCTAATGCCCGTAAATCCACCGACAGTTGCCATGGCACGCATAATTCTCATTTAATGATAGCCCCAGGGTTTAAGTTTTGGGAACAGATAGAGGGGATTGTGCGGAAGGTTTCTCGCACCCATACTTTTTCTTCAAGGTTGCTAACTCACTTTTCATGTCATTTGTCATGTGAGGAAAGTCTGTTTTCAGTTTGAGCCAGGCGGTGCAAGCATCCTCTGTCTTTTCTTGAATGGCGAGGGTTTCGCCCAATTTTAACAAGCAATCAGGGGCTTTGGGGCCTTTCGGGTTCTTTTTATAGGCAGTGACAAAAAGAATTTTAGCCTCTTTATATTTACTTTGCTTCAGGCAGGATTCTGCTTTCCAGTACATGGCTTTAGGAACCAAAGGATCATTCGGATAAGTTTTAATAAAATAGTTGAATGCCCTTTCAGCTTCCTTATAAGCCCCTTTATCGTGAAGGGCAAAAGCTTCGTTATATTGTGCTTCCGCATTACCACTGGGAAGAGCAGGTGCGACTTCTTCTGCGTGCTTTGTCGCCATTTCCCGAACCGCTTCCAGGTCTTTATTTTTATCATGTCTTTTTCTTGGTAAGCCTGTTGTGTCTTCATCCTCTTCACCTCTGGGTGCAGATTGTTCCAGAAGTTTTAAGATAGATTCAGTTCCATCATCCTTTTCAAGGGGGGTCTTTCGAGAAGCGATTCTCTCATTTTTTTCGGGAGCATCCGAAAGGGCTAAACTTGCTTTTTTAGAACCGCCTTGCCGCAACACTGAGTTTGCCCTCTGGAGCTGTCTTATATCCTCGCGTAAACTATGAATTTCTTCCTGTAAAAGGCTTATATCTTGGGATGGGCTTTGGCGTGTATCTTTTAAAGCGCGTATTTCATCCCGCAAGCGATCCAGATCTTCGATGGTGACATGGGTGCCAGGATTTTTATCGTCTAAAGCTCCTCCTTGCCCATTGATCTGGTTTTCAAGCTCTTCTATGCGGGCGCTTAAATTGCCAAGGGTTTCCTTAGCATCGCTGTCATCTGCAACTACAGAATAAAAAACAGAGGCGCTCAGGAAAAGAACCATGATTAAAGAAAAAGAATATGCCAATCGCCTAGGTTTCAAGTATATAGATAAACGCATAATGTGTCCTTTTTCATCTCCGATAAGTTGTTCTCATTTTTAGCAGATCTTTCCAAAAACTGCGACCAAATTCATGAGGTTATCCTTTTACTTTTAACCTTACTTTTAGTGGATTTCTCAGGAAGAACAAGAGCGTTGATCTGACGGGATACATCCTGTCGTTGCTTAGAGGAAAGAAACGGGACAAGTCCATCCCTGTATTGGGCGGCGTTCAGAGTAACTTCTCCCAAGTCTTTATAATTGAGAGAGGCCAAGGTTAAATATAAATAAGATTTTACAAAATTTTTTTCTGTTCCGTGGCCATTCTTATACATAATACCGCAATTGAACTGGCTAGGGCCATAGCCGATATGGGAAGCTTGTATATAATAGTGTAAGGCCTTTGCTTCATCTTTCTTAACACCTTCTCCTGCTAGATAAAGACCGGCAAGCTCATCCAAAGCAGGGGCATAATTCTGAAAAACAGCCTTTTCAAGAAACGCCACCCCCTTTTGAGCATTGAAATAATTGAAATTTGGAGAAAGATAAATGACGGCCATAAGGTAAAGGGCATGGGAATCATTTTTGGCAGCAAGGGGGGAAAGGGTCTCTATAGCTTCATTAAATTTTCCTTGAAGGGCAAGTGATTCCCCTTTTTGGAGAGAAGCCTGGAAGGAAGCAAGGGTTGAAAAAGGCGTACACATCAAAAACAAGAGGGTCGGCAGACGCTTCTTTAGGTTACCAAGAGTTTTTTTTACATTTTCCACTTTGAAATATTCTTTCTAAAAAAAATAAAGTATTATAATTTTCTATTTTTTTATGGCCTTAAAAAAAAATTAAATAAAATTAATTTTGATTTTAGCATCATTTCCCGCCCATTTCTTCCCTTTTGTTGAAAAAATTAAAATTTTATCTTCTTGACAAATGTGGAGGTATGAATATTATAAAATCCAGCTGCTGTTATTTTTTTATTATGAATACTATAAAATGCAGCTGTTCTTATTTTTTTATTAGGAAAGGAAAAGGAAATGGCAACCAGTGAACGTCTTAAAACAATTGATACTCAAATTAATAAACTCCAAACACGCAAGAAGAAGCTTGAAGAAAAGAGAAAAAATCAGATCACGACGATTTTAAATCGATGTGGTGCTAATAAAATGTCAGATGAAGTATTGGCCGGTGCTGTTTTAGAAGCAGTTAGGGCTTTTAACCAGAATGATCGGCGTATTTCTAGCTGGCAATCTGAGGGGTCTAAAATTTTGAGACCCGGCCGTGGGAAAAAAAAGTTCATTTAAACTCTTCATTCTGTCCACTAAGTAAAATCCGCCCTTGAATAACATGGGCGGATTTTTTATAGTCTGGTTGATCCTTACTCGTATTAGTAGAAATAATATTGAGGCGAGAAAGGAAAGGCCCAGAGGGAAGAATGAATAAGAAGAAAAAACTTTCCGGAACAAAGATAAGGGAAATCCTCGCCTTTTGTATAATATGCTTGAGCTTGGGGGCTTGCCGGGTAGACTCAGAGCATTCTCGAGAGATTCTAGATCGGCATCATATGCAGACCCTTAAAAGTGTCCCGGAAAAAAGTCAACCGCCTCCTAAAATCTTTTATAAAAAAAAGAAAAAACCCTCGCCACCTATCCCTTTTGCCATGAAAAAAAGGGTATCCGTTACCATCACAGAAGAAGTTCCTTTAAAAGATGCCTTTATTGAATTGGCTCGCCAGGCAGAAGTTGACCTGCAGCTGGATTCTAAGGTCGTAGAACGGATCGTTTTTGTCGCAAGTAAGCGTCCCTTTGTCGAGGTTATTAAAGACATTTGTGACATGGCTGGTTTGCGGTATAAAATTTTTGGGCAGTCCCTTCGGATAGAAGTTGATACCCCTTACCCTGTTAACTATACGCTTCCCTTCTTGAATTTATCGCGTACAGCTGAAAATCGCATTTCAATTGCAACAGATGTTTTTTCAAGCCTTAAGGATAATAAATCTTCGGCGGATAATGGATCAAACAGCGCCATCACAGGGAAAGGAAATAACGATTTTTGGACGGAGCTTGATGACAATTTAAAAATCATCCTGACAGAACACGTCATGTCCAAAGAAGGAGAAACGAAGAAACAACCAAGTTATAGCCTTCATCGTCAAGGTGGCCTGATAACGGTTTATGGAACGGCCCGTCAACACGGGTTGGTGGCAGACTACCTGGAAAACTTGCGCCACGTGGTTTCCACGCAAGTGTTAATTGAGGCAAAAGTAATAGAGGTGAGCCTTAAGGACCAATACAAGAGCGGAATTAATTGGCAAAAGCTGACAGGAGGGGCTTTTCATGTTGATATGGGTCTGGGTGATTTAGCACAACGGGGGCGTTTTATGGATCCCACAAGCGCCCAAACAGACATGTTATCGATGGGGCTGCAAGGGAAGACATTTTCAGGCCTATTAAAAGCCATTGAAGAATTTGGAGCTTCCCGAACACTGTCGAGTCCCCGTTTAACAGTGATGAATAACCAAACAGCGATTTTGAAGGTTGCTCAAAATCAGGTATATTTTCGATTAAACTACGATAAACAACTAAATCTCTCTGTGAACCGTGAAAATATAAATGTATCAAGTGATATCCAAACAGTACCTATTGGCCTTGTGATGTCTGTACACCCGTCGATTGACCAGGATACAGGCGATATTATCCTTTCATTGCGTCCTACCATATCCCGGTTAACTCATTCCGTTAGCGATCCGGCCGTTGAAATTGCTTTTGCGAATGCAAGGTCTCCGGCGAATGTAAAGCTGAAACCCTCCCTGATTCCAGTTGTCGAAGTGCGGGAAATTGATTCTATTTTACGGCTTCAATCAGGAGAAATCGCGGTTCTAGGAGGGTTGATGGAAGCACGCGCTACCAATGGAACGGCGAAGGTACCGCTTGCAGGAGATTTGCCCCTGATCGGTCAGCTGTTCAACGCTTCTGCGGATGGAGATGAAGTTGTGGAGTTGGTTATTCTTTTGCGGGCCAGCATTATTGATGACGCTCCCTCTCCTGATGCTGCTGATCAACGATTGTATCAACACTACCTCAAAGATCCTCGTCCATTAGAGACACAATGAAGTAATAGAGGGTTTGATTATTAATGGATTGTCTCTTGATAAAGGATTATTCCATCGTTGCCAGTTTTTGAATACCGCGAAGATAGAGGCGCTTTACGCGGCGCGGGTCAGCATCAACGACTTCAACTTCAAGACCGGCAGGATGCGTAATAAGCTCCCCTCGGGCTGGCACACGTCCGGCAAGGGCGACGACAAGACCACCGAGCGTGTCAATGTCATCCTCCATGCCTTCGACAATAAGGTTGACGCCATAATTTTCAGAAATTTGTTCCAGCGTTACCCGGGCATCCGCCAAAATACTTCCGTCAGCCCGTTCAACAAGTTGATGGATTGGGTTGGAGCCTTGGGCATCTTGAATGTCACCAATGATTTCTTCAATTAAATCCGGGAAAGTAACCAGGCCATCAATACCTCCAAACTCGTCAACAACCATAGCCATTTTTGTTCCTGACTCCCTCATTTGGAAAAGCAAATCAAGCGTCCGCATGGTTGGAGAGACGAAGATAACATCCCGCACCATAGCTTTGATATTGAGAGGTTTTTTAGTTGCCACCCATCCTAGAACATCTTTTATGTCAACCATTCCAATAACGTCGTCCAGATTCGTGCGATAGACAGGCAGGCGTGAATGACGGGATCGCGTCAGCACGGCCAGCAATTCTGAACCCGTCGTGGTGATTGGCACAGCAATAATGTCCACGCGCGGAACCATAGCATCTTCCGCCGTTCTATCCCGTAAATTCAGGACGTTACCCAGAAGCAACCGCTCATCCAGTTCAATGGAAGGGTTTGCTTCCTCGGTCTCTGTGTCTTCGATTAGCTCCTCGATGGTTTCCCTTAAGCTATTGTCAGCACCAGAGCGCATCATCACACGCCATTTATGCTTGAGCCATTGAAAGACTTTCGTTCTGCGAGAAAGCTCAGGGTCTGGTATACTTGAGGTCGTCATCATCTTGTTTATGATCGCTCTTGATAAGGGTTGGGAATCATTAAAGAAGATAAAATCTTTATTTCTAAAGATTCCATTACGA
>JAJONN010000094.1 GCA_021323455.1 Alphaproteobacteria bacterium
TAGCCCAGGATACATAAAATTTTTCTTTACGGATCCAAAAGGAAAAATCATGTTATGGATCTGTGGCGGTCTGTCCTTGACAGGGATGTTCGTTATCACTCGCCTGATGAAGGTGGAGAGCTAATGATACCAGAAATAGACTTCACCACTTTTCAATCTGTGAATATGGCCATCGCAGCCGGCATTAGTGTTTTTGTGATGGTGTTCATGATTGGAAAGTTACTGTTTACCTGGCCGTTACTGGATGCCCGCTTAGAGGGTTTGCGCTCTTATCGTGGCTTTTCAAACTCTTCCTCCCTAAGGTCAGCTTTTAATACTCAGTTTTTTCAAACGAGAAAAAAAAGGAAAAAGACGAACCTCAAAAAACAAATTCTAGATTATATCCTGACAAACCCCTTTTTGGGGGAGAAGAATATGAAAACAACGTTTGAACAGGCAGGGTGGATTTCTAAAGAAACGCAATTTTTCTTTTTCAGCTCAAAATTCATATGCTTCTTTGGTGGCCTTGGTATGGGATTCCTTGTCATTACACTGCAACCCTCCTTCTCGGAGTCTTCTTTTACCACAAAATGGCTCATCTTGATCCTGACAGCATTCTCAGGATGGCTCCTTCCAGACTTCTATCTCAGGGGGGTGATTAAAAACCGTGTTGCATTAATTGAAAAACAATTCCCGGATGCCCTTGACCTCATTATCATTTGCTTACAAGCGGGATTAGGACTGAACCGGGCCATTGAGCGTGTTGCCAAAGAAATTACCTTATTTGGCAAAGAAATCGCTCATGAATTAACCATTACCAATATTGAGATGGGCGTAATGCTTGACCGCCGTCAAGCCTTGCAAAACCTTTGTGCCCGCGTTCCCAGCCCTATGATCCGCACCTTTACAACCACTGTATTGCAATCAATCCAACAAGGAACGCCCACTTTGCAAGCGCTAGACGTTTTGTCCCAGGAAATTCGGGATACCCGTATGCAACGAGCAGAAGAAAAAGCGGCCAAACTTCCCCTCTTGTTTTATTTGTCATGCCAAACCTGTTTATTGTCCTCTTGGGCCCAGCGATTGTGAGGTTGCTCAACATCACGTAATCTCTTTTTTTTATGGCCGTTTTTCGGCTGATGCCGGCACAAATAATCTTAAAATTTTGTAGGCTCTGCCCACTTTTTTATTGAAAATCTCAGCTTACCCCCGTATTTCCTATCGCTTCTGCTTCTTGGTGGGCATTCCTGTTCGAGAAAAACCCTGACCTGTTCGAGAAAAACCCCGAGATTTATTACGTGTACTCCTTGAGGTGTCATTTTCGTTTGTAATGCCCTCTTTTTCTTCCGAAGCTTCTACCTCCATCATTACTCTTTGCCCATCCTGAGGATTTTGTTGGGCCTGAGCGCTGTTAAATGACGCGTGCAACACGCTAGCGGCTGTTTCTTCCGCTGGATTCTTTCTCTGTGAGAGTAATCCTTTAGAAGCCTGGTTCATAGCATCCCTCTTTAAGCGCTCTGCCTTTTCCCTTCCTTCTAGACTTAAAGCATCCTCGATCACGCCATCAAAACGGCTTGAATCAGGAACAGCGCAGCCCTTCCAATAGTACTCTGCTCCGTCCTTGAAGAGCCATGCGTGTTTCTTTTGGAAGTACGCCTTTAATTCTGGAATTGAAGACTTGGTATCATGTAAGCATACTTGAAAGAATGTATGAATATATTGAGAAAAGCGATCAACCGTTAAGTCTCTACGAAAGCTGAACTTGTTTATCATCTTAAGGCAATACTCTTTTCTCATTCCAAACCTCTGGCCGTACATTTGAAAATATTCCGAATCGAAACGCTCTACTCTAATGTCATTTAGTGTCGCGCCGTGTCTTAACAATAAATCAACTACCTTATCAAGGCCTCTACAAAGCGCTTCTTCCATCGCTATACGGTAATCCTGTTCTCCACATAATTTTTCAATTGAAACGCACATTGAATAGCGCATGTTAGGATCCAATCCTGCTTTCAATAATAGCGCTATTTTCTCTAACTCCAATTCGCCGTTGTAGTTCAATAGCGCATAACGAAGTTTTTTAGTGGCTTCTTTGATGAGGAAAAATTTTATTTCTTGATCCTGATTGACTAACGTATGTACTTCCTCATTCATTGCACGACAAGTCTGCATAAAACATGACAAATCTCCTGCTCCTAAAAAACGAACAACTGTTTCTGTAGGGCCTTTAATGGGCATGTCTTTTAAGCTATATAGCGCTTGATGCCGCCCATTATTTGCTAAAAAACCCCTTTTCTCTTCTTCTCGTTCATCTTTTTCGCTAGAAAAAGCGCTTGATAGTAAAGATAAGAAAAAAACTGTTGTAAACTTTAATAAAAGAATTTTCTTGAACAAACCTAATTTCATTTAACACCTGATTTTTTAATAATAATTTATTTATTTTGTATAATTAAAGGAAATAAAAAAAGCAAATATTATTTTTTTAGATAAATTATAATCTGAACAAAATTTGGTTTCTCAATAAAAAACACAGTTGCTTTTGCAATGAACTCTTGATTGACAGGTGGGCGTGTGCCACTTGTGATCGTGAGCCTGATAAGATTTACCTTCCGTGCGCAAGCAAGCATCTATCACTGCTGAACCGCAATAAGCCCATTAATATAATTTGAAGATGTGACAAACGATGTATCTATGTGCGCTGCCCCATTCCCAGATACTTGATAATAAGGGCTTGTTGGGCTGCTCGCGCAACTTTTCAAAATGCTATCATCAGTTTGGGTGATGACAAAAATTTTAATACCTTTGGCTTTGATGTTTGAGCAAATTCTCTGATATTTAGCTGCCACTTCTGATACCACCTTTGTCGCATAGGTTGTCCCCGTGTGATTAGGCGCATAGTAACTTGTGGTTGCCATGTTCAAACCCAGCGTTTTGTCGATCGTACTGTAATTATAGTTGTCACACGTGATATCAACATAGGCGCTCTTATCGCTTGTCATGGGTACGGCACCATAGGAAGTCATAAACCATTTTGTTGGGTTTTGACCACAGGCACTCGTATAACCATTTGCGATGGGGGAGAAGGACCATTTTGGTGCGCCTGTTACAACCAGGATCAAGGACTTAACATTAGCTTGGTTATAAGCAGATGGGAACGGCCCTGAGATTCTCGACGGGCCAGAAGGATCTCGATTCACCAACCAAAAATCACTCCATTCTGGAGCAAGAGCCCGCCAACCCCAAACCATCAAACTGGTAAAAAGACCTGTGTCAACAGTATTAAAACTTGCCAACGTATCAAGGTAGTTGTTAATGATAGTCCGATTCAAGGTTAAGGGTAAAATGGCTGGAATTGTGTAATTCCTATAGGAATAATTCGCTCGGCAAGAGGCACGGCCCGTAGAACAGAGAGACGGATAAAAAGCGGAACAAGCAAGGTAAGTGCCGGGACCTCCCCAACCCGTGCATGTGCCTGGCAAGGGATAATAACTTGTACTTGTGGGAAATGTGCTACCATAAAGTGTATTATAAACGTTATTATAATTTGTGGTATTCCAGGCATAATTACTGCTTAAGGGATAAAGAGCAGGATCTGAAGATTCATCATTTGTTGTGGGACTCAAATGATTAAAGAGCGCTTGTGCATTGGTTGTCGTCGGGTCTAATAATATTTGTGTTGCGATAGGGACGACACTCACCATAACATTGGATGGTAAACTATTCACAAAGGTTTCCAAAGAATTGATGATTTTTGATGTCCACTGCCCACTTGTGCTTGAAAGATCCATAACGACAGCAACCTCAGCATAACCAGCCAGGGTTGCAGACGCCGTTGCATTGTAAGTCATGGAAGAAATGCCTCCTACACCCATAAAGATGGTAGGAACAAGGATGGAGGCAGAAACGGTAATAACACCGCTACTTGAATTATAGGTTACATTCGGGCCTGTAATATTGGTCATGTTAATTGTATTAGCGTTAAATATCTTTTGCGCTTCTGATGTAATGGTGGCCAATTGGCTGCCTCCATTCATGGCCCCTGCTTTTGCTGACGCGTCAACAGCTGCTTGAAGTTTTCGCTTCTGAACCAAGCCATAGGAAGTATCAATAGCCAAACCGACCGTTAGAATCAGGGGCACCAAAAGGAAGCCCACGAGAATAAGAATTCCCCCCTTTTCCTCTCGCCTAAGCTTCTGAATTTTTGCAAATATCATGCTTATCATTTGAAACCCTTTCCTTTTTAAGATGCAGGCAAGGGGTTAAAAGACCCGCCCCCTCGAGGAACCACCTGAGCCACTTTCAGCAATTTCACCGGCGGGAAAATTCCCGCAAAATAGGCAAAAGTGGGGCTGTAATTGTAAGTTGCTTCAACCACAATCAATTGAAACGCTGAAGCAAGGGAAAATGGGGAAGA
>JAJONN010000023.1 GCA_021323455.1 Alphaproteobacteria bacterium
CTTCAAGTTGTAGCAATTTGATACCAACTTCGTCTAGACTAGAATAACAGATAAGAGGTTACGGAAATCTTGACGATAAATATAATTGTTCACAAATAACCCGGAAAAACAATCCGACAAGTTATCTAAGGAGTTATGGCGATACGGATGATGGAAATACTTTTTTTTGCTTTTTTGACGGGCTATATGATTTTTCGGCTTTGGGGTCTCCTGGGGAAACGCACTGGTTTTGAGGTGCCCCCCTCTTCCTTGAGGCCCGAAAAAGACAAAGATAATGTTATTGCCTTGCCTGTTCGGGCCAAGAAAAAAGCAGGGCTGGGGGAAGAGGAACTTTCCCTGCCAGAACTTAAACCATCTATTGAGGCAGGCATGAAGGAAATTCAAGCCGCAGACCCTGCGTTTCGTTTAGAGCCTTTCTTAAGAGGTGCTGTAACGGCTTTTGAAATGATTGTCGAAGCATTCGCAACAGGGGATAAAGCGACGCTTAAGCTGCTGTTAAGCCCTTCTGTCTTTAAGTCGTTTGCAGCAGCCCTTCAAGACCGTGAAGAAGCCCAACAAACAGTTGAAACAAAAATCGTTAATCTTAAAGATCCTGAAGTCATAAACATTGAAATTAAAGGCAAACAAGAACAAATTACCCTAAAGTTTGTCAGTGAGCAGATTACGATTACAAAAGACGCAGAAGGCAAGATCCTGGATAATCCAGCCCACTTAAGCCTGGTCATGAATGATATTTGGACTTTTAGCCGTCTCATTGGAGCTAAAAACCCGAACTGGGTTTTGGTTGCAACCCGCATCGAAGGTAATTAGGCCATGGGCGGGATGCTGTCGTCATGCCTGTTCGCCCTGTTTACCCTTTCATTCTTGTTGGGAGGATGCCAAACCCAACCAACCCGATTTTCTTCCCCTATTGAGTTAACGCCTGTATCCTACCAAGATTTACCCGGTTGGGAGGAAGACCAAATGCTCAAAGCATTACCTGCATTGAAACGGTCTTGCTCAACCTTGTTGAAAAAAGATCCTACTACCCCCATGCTTACAACACGGTGTGGCAGCGGGTTTGCAGGACACTGGCGCCCTTTTTGCACCCAAATTTTGGACAACCCGCCTCGAACAGAAGTCGACTTACGCCGGCTCATTCAGCGCTATCTCAAGCCCTACCAAGCTTCTTCTTCAAAAGGGACCACGGGTCTGTTCACAGGATATGATGAACCTCAGCTTCGAGGGTCCAGGCATCGCCATGGGCGTTATCAGACACCCTTATACCGTCTTCCAGGCACAAAAGTCCGCTATAAAGGGATGCCCCGAAGCCGGATCGTGAAAGGGGGGTTGAAGGGTCATGGGTTGGAACTGGTGTGGGTCGATGATCCTGTTGCTGCTTTTTTCCTCCAAATCCAAGGCTCTGGGCGCGTAAGCCTGGAAGATGGAAGCATCATGCGCCTTGGCTACGCTGGCACCAATGGGTGCGGATACCATGCCATTGGGAAATCTCTCATTGAGCGGGGATATCTTTCTGCTGATCATATCTCCCGGCAGTCGATCCGCAAATGGTTAAAAGATCATCCGCGAGTAGCCGAATCGATTATGTCTTTAAACAGATCTTACGTGTTCTTCAAAGTCCGGCATGGGGAAGGTCCCATTGGAAGCCAGGGCGTTGCTTTGACACCTCAGCGCAGTCTTGCTGTTGACCCGGAATACATCTCATTAGGGACGCCTCTCTGGGTTGATTTAGACCATCCTAATGATGGAGTGCCTCGAATCCAGTCTTTAGTTGTCGCACAAGATACAGGCGGAGCCATTAAAGGGGCCGTTCGGGGTGACTTATTTTGGGGATGCGGAGCCACCGCAGACGATTGCGCTGGACGGATGAAGTCACAGGGAGAATACTATTTATTGTTGCCCAAATGACACGTAAAAAAAGGAGCCTCACGGACGAAGAGCAAGCTTTATGGAACCTTATTGCTGAAAAAATCAAGCCTCTGGAATCAGAGAAAAAGCATGGGGTACAAGCTCCGTCGAAGGTTCATCACTCACCGAGCCGCCCCAAAGCTATTTCCCAAAAAGCCCCTCTTTTGTTGTCCTTGGAAGGTCAACCTACCTCTTCTTCCTCAACTCACCGGGTTAAAAGAATTCGTAAAATAGAAATCCAGGCCCGCCTGGATCTTCATGGGCTCACCCTTGACCAGGCCCGGCTACGATTGCCCCAATTTCTGATATCCTGCCAGGAGAAACGATATCTTTGGGTTTTGATAATCACGGGTAAAGGGCAAAGGAATTTAGCCTTAGAGGAGTTTTACGAAACACGCCGTCAAAAAACATTACGCGAACTTGTCCCCCAATGGTTGGAAGAATCGGCGTTGCGCTCTATTGTGTCTGCCTATGCAACGGCAAAACCACAAGATGGAGGAAGCGGGGCCCTTTATGTACGGTTAAAGCGGCTGCGTTAGAGCAATGTAAAGAAACATAAAAAAAAGAGGCTTTTTCATGACAACGACGCTGACTGGCAACCCCTCTCTTGTGACGCTAAACTTTGACGCCCCTGCCAGCAATCCTCTTTTGATGCTGCAAGACTGGCTGAAAGAAGCTGAAAGGCTCGGGATCAATGAACCCAGAAGCCTTGTTCTTTCAACCGTCAATCAGTCTGGTCGGCCGTCAAGTCGGGTTGTGTTCTTAAGGGATTGTGATGACGAAGGTATTGTTTTTGCAACCAGCCAAGGGAGTGCAAAAGGAAAAGATTTGATAGGGAACCCGTGGGCAGCCGGAACCTTATGGTGGCGTGAAACTCTTCAACAAATCAACTTTCAAGGGCGAGCTATTCAACTCTCTCCTGAAAAATCTGATGATATATTCCAAACAAGGACCCGCGAGGCGCAAAGTGTTGCTGTCATCTCTCAACAAAGCGTCCCCTTGGTTCGGGAAGAGGAGATGAGGGATAAATTTCAAAGGCATATAAACACGACAAGCCAAATTGATCGGCCAAAAGACTGGCACGCCTACCACCTCGCTATCGAGGCGATTGAGTTCTGGCATGGGAGTACAGACCGCTTGCACAAAAGGCTTCGTTATGATCTTGTAAACAATGCTTGGCAATATCAAAAGTTACAGCCCTGAACTTCTTTTATGGTCTTTGAGGGAAAAATAAAAATATTGGGTGGTTTATGAAAAAAGTTATCCTGCATAAACAGAAGCTGATCGATCTTCTCTCCCTAGGTGACAATAATTTTATCCTGGACTATGGATGTGGGCGAGGTGATTTTATTGAGCTTCTTCTTGAGCAAAACCATCAACCAAAGCAAATATGGGCCGTTGATTCAAATCCAGATATGGTAAGAAAAATCCACGAGGATTTTGAGGAGGCCATCAGAGAGGGAAAAGTTGTCTCCCAAGTTGTTTCAACACCTATAGATCTTATAGGCCAAAAATTTGACAAAATCATCTGCCAAAATGTGTTGGAATGTATTGAAGATAAAATTAATTTTATCAATGCTTTTAAAGACCTTCTCAATCCTGGTGGGGTCTTTATCTTATCTCACCATGATTTCGATTCCGCAATTTATCACAGTGACTTAAAAAAGCTTACCCGCGATCTTGTTCATCATTTTTCCGATACACAGCAACCCTGGCAACAAAATGCTGATGGCCAAATGGGTCGAAAGATTCCTGGGCTAATTGCTCAATCCAAATTTGCTCATCAGGCGACTTGTGAAACATGGCGTCTTGTTGAAAGAAATTTCACTCCTGGAACTTACGGATTCCTAATGGCTCAAATGGTTATGGAAATTGGCAAGGGCACCTTCGATAATGCAGAAATGCAAAAATGGGTTGCAGACTTAGAGGAAAAAAATAATGCTGGCGACTATTATTTTGCCATTGATTTAGTTGTTGGAAAAATTATCCAATGATTTGGTTAGGAATGGATAAAGTAGAAACAACCCATCTTTCTGTTCACCGCCCAAAATCCGAAGATGTTGTAAAATAAATAATTAAGTACGCTCAGAGCGTCACTTTCCTGATAGTCATCCTTGTTTAATGGTTGAATTTTTTGGACTTATCCGTTAAATAAGAAGGCATAATAGACTTATCGTATAGTAGAAGATCCGGCAACTTTGAAGAAAGGGAATTTCATGGGCATGAGTATTGGGCATATGGCTTTGTTGTTTGGAATCGTGTTGGTGATCTTTGGTGCTGGCAAATTGCCCCGTGTTATGGGAGATATCGCCAAAGGTGTAAGGGCTTTTAAAGAGGGCATGAAAGACGGAGAAGAGGGCAACAGCAATGATAACGTTGCGAAACCCATGACCGACAAAGACCACGCTGCATGATTGATATTGCTTGGTCTGAATTTGTATTTGTTGCACTTCTCGCCTTAATCCTTATCGGGCCAAAGGAGCTTCCTTCTGTTTTAAGAAATATTGGCCGTTGGGTTGGAAAAGCCCGTGCCTTTGCCCAAGACTTTTCAGCGCAACTTGATCTCGATAGTGAAAGGGATGATTGTGCCCAAGAAAAAACGGGGCCTCAAGATAAAGATCCCCCTGTTGACAAGAAATCCCAACCTTTTGAGAACACCAAACATGACACCAGAAGCAAGCATTGACGCGCCCCAACCTCTTCTTTACCACCTGCTGGAATTGCGCCAACGGCTCATCTATGCTTTGATTGGTTTCTTTGCGGCCTTTATCTTATGCTATACTTATGCAGAAGCCATATTCCAGTTCCTTGTCGAACCTCTGGCAACTCTATTGCAGGAAAAGGGCTCCCGTCGCCTTATTTATACCGGTCTCACAGAAGCTTTCCTCACTTATGTCAAAGTTGCAGCCTTTGCTGCGGCTTTTTTATCCTTTCCTGTCATCGCCTCTCAGCTCTGGATGTTCATTGCACCGGGCCTTTATCACAAAGAGCGAAAAGTTTTTATTCCCTTGCTCATGGCAACGCCTGTCCTCTTCCTGGTCGGCGCCGCTTTTGCCTATTACGTGATTTTCCCAGCAGCCTATGCCTTTTTTTTGAGCTTTGAGACCCCTGGTTCTACGGGTCAGCTTCCCATCCAACTCGAAGCAAAGGTCAATGAGTATCTCTCTTTTGTTATGCGGCTGATCTTTGCTTTTGGGGTTAGCTTTGAGTTGCCCGTTTTGTTGACATTATTAGCCAATGTCGGTATGGTCAGCTCGCAAGGGTTGGTCACCAAATGGCGCTTTGCCGTTGTTGGTATCTTCGCCCTGGCCGCTATCATCACGCCGCCTGATATGCTGAGTATGGTGGGTTTAGCCATCCCCCTCATTGTTCTTTATGGGATATCTATCCTCATGGTAAGATGGGTTGAATACAGACGCTTGCCATCTGGGGAATAAGACCCCAAATAACAGGATTTTAAAGGAATGCTTGACCTTAAACAAATTCGCGCCCAACCTGAGATTCTGGATTATGCGCTTCAACGCCGGGGAAAGCCACCTGTTGCAAAAGAAATTCTAGACTTGGACACGCGGCATCGCGCAAGCCTGACAGAACTTCAAAACTGCCAGACAAATCGCAATGCGCTTGCAAAAAAATTTGGCGAAGCAAAACATAATGGAGCTGACACAACAGCCTTGTCTGCCGAATCAGATCGCCTAAAAGCAGAAATTGGGCGATGGGAAAAAGAAGTTGAAACTTATGACCGGGACTTGCAAGCCCTGTTGTCATCTTTGCCAAATTTGCCCGCAGCCGATGTTCCAGACGGTCAGGACGAATCCCAAAATAAAGTAATCCGAACCGTAGGAGATATCCCGGTATTCGATTTCACGCCCAAGTCCCATTTTGATCTTGGGGAGTCCCTGGAGTTGATGGACTTTGAGAGAGCGACAAAACTCTCTGGCTCCCGGTTTGTTGTTATGTACGGGGATTTGGCCCGATTGGAACGGGCCTTGGCCGCTTTTATGATTGATGTCCATACTCGAGAATTTGGCTATAAAGAAGTATACCTGCCTCTCATGGTCCTTGAAAAAACAGCCTGGGGGACTGGCCATTTGCCCAAAACACGGGAAGATATGTTCCAAACAACCCAGGGTTTATGGCTCATCCCAACTGCTGAGGTTGCCTTGACAAGCTTAATTTCAGAAGAAACGCTGCCTGAGCAAAGCTTGCCTTTGCGTTTTACAGCTTATACCCCCTGTTTTCGGGCTGAAGCGGGTGCTGCCGGGAAAGATACCCGTGGCATGATCCGCCAACATCAGTTTGGCAAGGTGGAATTGGTCAGCATCACAACGCCTCAGCAATCCACCGCGGAACATGAGCGTATGCTATCTGCTGCAGAAACAATCCTCCAGCGCCTTAAGCTCCCCTATCAGGTGATGGACCTTTGCACAGGCGATTTAGGGTTTCATGCAGAAAAAACCTATGATCTGAATGTCTGGCTTCCAAGCCAAAATACATATCGGGAAATTTCAAGTTGTTCCCGTTGCAGCGATTTTCAGGCACGTCGCATGAATAGTCGGTATCGACCCCAGGCAACGGCAGCAGAACCAAAACCAGCCTTGCAATTTGTCCATACCCTTAATGGGTCAGGGTTAGCCGTAGGGCGTACCTTAATCGCAATTATGGAAAATTATCAGCAATCAGATGGTAGCATTCTCATTCCAGAAGTTTTAAAAGCTTATATGGGAGGCGTTGAAGTTATTGGTAAAGAGGTCTAAAATAAAGCCATGCGTATTCTCTTAAGTAACGATGACGGCATCCATGCCCCCGGCTTAAAAGCCTTAGAAAAAATCGCCCGCGAATTGTCGAGTGATGTGTGGGTTGTTGCGCCTGAAATGGATCAAAGTGGCTCCAGCCATTCTTTGACCTTGCGGGATCCTTTGCGTATTCGCGAAATTTCGGAACGGCGGTTTGCCATCAGTGGTACGCCAACAGATTGTGTGATGATTGCTGCCCGGCATATTCTAAAGGGAAACGGTCCCTCTTTAGTGTTATCCGGCGTTAATCACGGCAGCAATATGGCGGAAGACGTTACCTATTCTGGAACTGTGGCTGCTGCCATGGAAGCATCCCTTTTAGGGATTCCCGCTATCGCCTTAAGCCTGACAACCACCCATAGTCATCCCGCTAAATGGTCCACTGCTGAACATTATGCGCCCGACATTATCCGGCGCTTGCTTACAATGAAGTTTCAGGACAATATCTTTATAAATATTAACTTTCCAGACCTTATTGCCTCCTCAGTGAAAGGAATTGCCATTACCAGGCAGGGTCAACGGCGCATTGAAAGTAGTTTGGAAGAAAATATTGATCCGCGCGGTCGACAATATTACTGGATTGGGGCGGTTCATTACAATGGCAGCGGCGATGAAGGAACAGACCTAGAAGCCAACGCCAAAGGGATGATTGCGGTTACCCCCCTCTCTTTGGATTTCACGCATCGGGAAACAATGGATCAGTTAGAAAAGGTGTTTGCGAAGCCATGAAGAATTACATTACAGCCAAAATTGCTTTCGCTGTTTTAACCTTGGGCCTTCTTGCTGGATGTGCATCACGCAATGGGCCGCCGGCCTCTGTACACTATGACAAGGCAGTTAGCCCTTATCACGTTGTGAAGAAAGGCGATAGTATCGCTTCCATTGCCCAGAAATACGGAATGGATAAACGCGAATTAATTCGCATCAACGGGTTAGAGTCCCCTTATCGTATTGTCAAAGGACAGCGTTTACTCGTGCGCCCTAGCCCTAAAAAATCATATGAACAAGGTGACCAGGATGACCTAGGAGCGCCTCCTACCGAGGAGGTTGGTTCTGTGCCGGAAGATGAAGAAGGGGTCAACGTTAAATTATTGCCGGGAGGGCCTGGGCAAAGCGGGCCATCGAAAGGAAGTTTCAATCGAGCACCTGATGAGGATTATGATGAAGTTGAAGGACACCCATCGGGTGGAATTGTTAATGAATCATCCGGTATGTCCGCAGTTCCTCAGGCAGCAGCGGGATATACATGGCCCACCCAAGGGGCTGTAACACGCAGTTTCAACCCTGCTGGGCAAGGAAAAGCCCAGAATGATGGCATCAACATTGCCGCTGCAAAAGGGTCTCCCGTTGTTGCTGCCAATAATGGCGTTGTCGCCCATGCTGGCAACCAGTTACGCGGATTTGGAAACGTTGTTCTTGTGAAACATGATAACGAGATGATGACGGTTTATGCGCATCTTGACAAGGTAGCCGTCAAAAAAGGGGACGTTGTCAATGCGGGGCAGAAGTTAGGGACTGTTGGGCAAACAGGCACTGTTAAGGAGCCGCAGCTCCACTTTGAAATTAGAAAAGGCCGTAAACCTATTGATCCAGGGAAGTATTTGAATTAATAGTGTAGGACTTGTCCACTTTAACTTAAGGTGCTTACGGAGCGTCAACGTTCTTTCACGGAGAACAGGGTAATTTTTTAGGAGGAAGAGATCATGGGAAGTGGGTTTGATATAATGGCTGTGCTGCCATTTGTGTTAATTTTTGGCGTCTTTTATTTCTTGATTTTACGTCCCCAGCAACAAAAATTAAAAAAACATCAAAATATGCTGGCTAATTTGCGCCGCGGGGATCGGGTTGTCACCAATGGCGGCTTGATTGGTACAATTTCCAAAGTCGTGAGCGATACGGAAGTCCAATTAGAATTAACGGATGAGATTCGCGTGCGCCATGTTCGGGCTATGATTACAGAAGTTTTAGCAAAGACAGATCCTGTTACCACCATCGAGACCCCTAAGGGATCTGCGACAACAGCAGTGAAGGCCGTTTCTCCAGTTGTGAAAAAAGCCGAGTCTTTAAAAACCATAAAGTCTAATAAACCTGCGAACCGCTCAACAGGAAAAACAAAAGTATGATTTTTATCCCGCGCTGGAAATTTATTTCTATCCTGGCCGTATGCGTAGCAGGGGTTTTATTTGTCCTGCCCAATATCTTACCTCCTTCCCTTTACATGCGATTGCCAGAAGCTTTTCAAAAGACGATTAACCTTGGCTTGGAGTTGCGGGGAGGCTCTCATCTGCAATTGGAAGTTGACCTTAAATCTGTTTTGAAAGAACAACTGCTGAACACCCTCGATGAAGTGCGGGCGACCTTACGCAAAGAACAAATTGGATATTCTGGCCTGTCTATTAACCAACAACAGGGGAATGTTACTTTTTCTTTGCGGGATGCCAAAGGAGATACAAGAGGAGGAGAAGAGAAAAGCCAGCATGAAAAAGTGATCAAGATCTTGAAGAAAATTGATCCTCAGGCAAGTATCGTCATTACACCGAACGGGCAAGTGACCCTCACCTTATCCTCTGAATCCATTGACCATCGGAACCGTGCTGTTGTTGAGCAGTCTATTGAGGTTGTCCGCCGACGTATTGACGAATCCGGCACTAAGGAACCTTTGCTTCAACGGCAGGGCAAAAACCGCATCATTGTTCAGCTACCTGGCCTTAAAGATCCTGCTGACGTGCAGCGTCTGCTTGGCCGTACGGCAAAAATGACGTTCCGCATGGTGGATGAAGAAGTTGGGCCTGTTGAAATCACAGCTAATGGATTGCCGCGGGCGAATGTCCCTCCTGGCTCTGAACTGTTAAAGATGGAAGATAAAACGGAAAAAGCCAAATTTATTATTGTTAAAAAGCAAGTGGCGATCAGCGGTGATAATCTCATTGATGCTCAGGCAACATTTGAACGGGACAACGGCGTACCTGCGGTCAGCTTAAAGTTTAACGCCATTGGGGCCCGCAAGTTCGCCGAAATTTCTGGTAATAACATTGGTCGCCGCTTTGCAATCGTATTGGATGACAAGGTTATCAGTGCGCCTGTATTTCGCAGCCTTATTCCGAATGGGGAAGGCATTATCAGCGGCAACTTCACTACCCAGGAAGCCAATGAACTCTCCTTGCTCCTTCGGGCTGGCGCTTTGCCGGCTCCCTTGCACGTCATTGAAGAACGCACAGTTGGCCCAAGCCTGGGAGCGGATTCCATTCGGGACGGTCAGTTAGCGACGGTACTGGCTTTCATTTTTGTCGCTGCCTTTATGGTTATGAACTACTCCTTATTTGGTTTATATGCTGATATTGCTTTAGCCTTTAACCTAATCTTTCTGTTTGCTGCCCTTTCCTTATTGCAAGCAACATTAACCTTGCCTGGTATCGCTGGTATAGCCCTCACCATTGGCATGGCCGTTGATGCAAATGTGCTGATCTATGAACGCATCAAGGAAGAGTTGCGCAATGGGTTGCGGCCAATTGCAGCGATTGAAGCAGGGTATACACGTGCCATTACAACCATTATTGACTCAAACCTGACAACGCTTATTGGCGCTGCGGTCTTATTTGAGTTCGGGACAGGCCCCATCCGAGGCTTTGCCGTTACCCTGGCTTTGGGGATTGTCATATCCCTTTTCACGTCCATATCTTTAACCCGTTTAATCATTGTGACGTGGCTGCGCCGACGGGGCGCTGTCACTTCCTTGCCCATTTAAGAGGCCCAACATTATGTCACTTCGCATCATACCTTATCATACAAAGATCGACTTTGTCGGCTTTCGGTTCATCACCTTTTCCATTTCCCTGCTGGTCATTCTAGCCTCATCCATCAGCTTTGGCATCAAAGGACTAAACTATGGTATCGACTTCCGGGGTGGTTTTATCCTTGAGGTCCGTCTGCCTGAAAAACCCGACGTTCCCGCCTTGCGTAAAAAAATTGAACGCCTTAACTTAGGCGAGGTTTCCTTGCAAGACTTCGGTAAAGATAACACCCTCTTGATCCGCCTTGAACGCCACGAAGAAAAAGGGAAAGAGGATGTCCAAGTGCAATCTGAAACCTTGCAAAAAGTCAAGGATGCGTTGGGGGCTGGCGTTGACTACCGGAAAGTAGAAACCATTGGGCCAAAAGTGGGCAGTGAATTGATCCGCAATGCCTTGAGTGCTATTGGCTTTGCACTTCTTGCCATGCTCATCTATATCGCCATCCGGTTTGAATGGCAGTTTGCCGCCTGCGCTGTTATGGCACTGCTCCATGATTGTATCGCGATTCTGGGGCTTTTCTCCTTGTTTCCCCTGGAATTTAACGAAAATGCTGTTATTGCGATCCTGATTACGGCTGGATATTCCATTAATGATACGATCGTGATCTTTGATCGGATCCGGGAGAACATCCGCAAGTACAAAAAAATGAACTTGGGCGAGCTTGTGAACAAAAGCCTGAATGAAACCTTGTCTCGGACCTTGTTGACGGCTTCCACAACGCTCTTGGCGCTCTTCGCCCTCTACATCTGGGGAGGCAAGGTCATTTCTACCTTTACCTTACCAATCATCATCGGCATTGCAATTGGGTCATTTTCTTCCATCTGCCTAGCTGCTCCCTTGCTCCTTTACTTGCGACTGAAAAGAGGCGAAGACGCCGTTTCGCAGACCCAAACCCATATATAATCGCAACTGAATAGATTCTCATTTACTCTTCTGTCTGTTTGGTCAATTTATCCAGTTTTAATTGGATTTTTTTAGCATGGGGAGAATTTTCTGAAAAGTAATCTTTGATAACGATCAAGGCATCCTTGAGGTAATGAATTGACTGAAGCTTAAAATTTTGGGCTTGCTTGGCATCTCCTTCAGCCATGGCTTGCATTGCTTTTTTCTTGTATAGGTCAGCCAAGCTCTCAAGGGATTTATAACTTTCTGGATATTTTTGAAATACGAGCAGGGATGTGTTGATAAGGTCTTCAGCGGCTTCCATATCCTCCCCTTCACCACAATACGCTTCACCTAACATTTTTAAAACGCGGGCTGTTTGAATGTGGTTTTTGCCATAATTTTTCTCATAAACAGCCAAACTTTTTGTAAGGAGAGTCTTAGCTTTCTGATAATTGCCTTCTTCTGTATAAACAGAGGCTAAAGAAGACAGGTTGGCTGCTACAAAAATATGGTCATCGGAAAAATATTTCTTTGTAATTGTAAGGCTTTGTTCCAATAATTTTTTGGCTTTACTATAGTCACCCAATAATTTATAAACAGTTCCCAGATAACCTAAAACCCAAGACACTCCAACATAATTCTCTGATTGTTGTTTATAAATCATAAGGCTTTGTTCAAGGAGCGCTTTAGCCTTTTGGTAATCTCCTAAAACCATATAGGTATTTCCTAAATACGTTAAAATCCAGGCATGCCCAATAGGGTTCGTCGGATATTTTTCATAAATCAGACGGCTCTCCTCAAGTAATATCTTAGCCTTTTGATAATCTCCTAAATCTGTATAAACGGCTCCTAAATATCCAAGAGCTTTCGCGCTTCTAATATCATTATGGTTTGTTTTATAAATTAGGAGGCTTTGCTCCAGTAAACTTTTTGCTTTTTCACAATCGCCTTGTACTCTATAAAAATTTCCGAGGTAGACTAAAATAAGCGCAATCTTATCGTGGTTCTTGCCATAATATTGGCTCAAATTTGCAAGATTTTCTTCAAGCATCTGTTTGGCCTTATGATTATGCAGGTAATAATAAAGGCATCCGAGCGCTCCTCCGATGGAACTTTTCGCTGTCTCCGTTATTAAATGATCATGATTAAGGAACGCCCCGCAGTGAGCAACGAGAAGTTTCATTCTTGAGAAGTCCTCTTTATCGACGGCATCGAGGATATAATTCTCGAGCGTATTTGCGATTGGATCTAACAAGGGGCTGTTATTGGATAAAGGGAGTACCTTTATAAGATAATTTATACTTATTTCCTGAGTTTTCTTGTGGACAGAAATTGTTGGAATTGAATTAGAGGAAGATTCCTACAACAACATCACTTTTATAATTAGATAGCAAAGCTCTTGGTATATTTTGAGAATTTAACAAACTCATCAACAATAAAAGGTCTCCAAAATCTTCGTGTGTGTCAATGAGTTGCTTTAAAGACAAGGTAATAATTCCATAGCGTGTTTTAGTATAATCACTGGCTTCTTGAACGACCTTAGCCTGGATCGTTTCAAAATCCTTACTGTTTTCTTTCAAACGCTCTAAATATTTTGCATAAGTAATATGAGTTGACTTTAAATAATAAGCTGCGATTGAGACATCTAACGGGAATGGGGGGACATCATTTAAAAAATTATTGGCTTGGTCTTCTTGGGAAGACGTAAATTGATCGGTACCTTTATCTGTCATAATTTTAATAAAGAGGCTTAACTTTTCTTGGGGAGATAATTCTCCAATTTGGATAAAGTTATGGATGAGGCTGTTATTTTTAGTGTTGCTATCTCTCGTCGTAACAATAATTTTCCCTTTTCCCCAAACAGTCGAATCACAGGGAAAATATTTTTGAATGTCTGTAAATTTTTCCAGGTTGTCATATATTAAAAGCCAATTAGAAATTGATTTTAATTTTTCTTTCACAAAAAGAAGTATTTTTTCGTCTCTTTCTATTTTATTTTTTATATCTTGCAAGCCGACAAGCGTTTCCTTTTCTTCTTCTGATCTGCAAAGCGCGTAAGCAAGGCGTTCAAAGGAATCCCTCAAGTTTTCCCGTGTTGCTGCATTAACTTCCCAAACAACATTTGCGTTCTGGTTAAGGGCGTACCTTCGGGCTATTGTGGTTTTCCCAGCGCCGCCAATACCAACAAGGGCAACAGCTTGAATGCCTTCATTGTCTTTTAAATATTCTCCTAATTGAGAAATTATATTAGGACGATTGAGAAGAGTATTTTCAGTAGGAACAATCAAATCAGATCGGATAGAAAGAGATGATCCCGCCTCCGTACGATTGGTTAGGCTAATTTCATGTTTAAAAAACAAGGATAAACCTAAGCCCATAGGAATAATGGTGACAAGACTTAATATTATCCCCAAAATTTTTCTATTTTTTACAATCGCCTCTTTTTGTCCATCTTTTTTTAGTCGTGACTCCATTGATAATAAATTGTTCCCTGGAACATCCAAAGGATTTTCAAGTTCTTTCATGAATTTTAAAATGGTTTTATCGAGATTGGCATTTGACAATATGTCTCTTAAAATTTTAAAAAATATGGAAAAGTAATCTTGATGCCTACCAACGCCAACAAGCCTAATACCCCTAAAATCTTGTATGACATTCGTGTTGCTTTCCTCAGGAAAAAGAAAAGTGAGAGAGGAAAAGTTTGGGAAGCTCTTTTGTACCAAATGTAAAATTTCTAAATGGCATTTTTCTCTATCCGTTTGGAATTGTGCCATAAATCTCTTCGGTATTTCATAAATAATATGGGCCCTAGCAGGGTATTTTTCATGCAACAAAGAATGGCCAATAGTCTTTTCATGGCTTGTTTTATGGAGGACTGTTTTAATGCCCGATAAAATAAGGTGCTTTTTAAGTGTGGAGAGGAAACCTTCGTCTTCTTCCTGTTTATGTTCGTAAATGATAGAACAAATAAGAGATTTGTTATGCGTAAGCTTTGATACTTCTTGTAACAATTTTTTAAACTTGGTTTGAATTAAGAGATTCCGGTAGTGTTTGTCGATCCATGAAGAGTGTCCTGCCCTTTCTACAAAATCGATAATTCCTTCTCGTGAATTGGTATCCATTTTCCGCATAATATTTGCTGTATGGGTTTCAACAGTTCTCGTAGAGATGGACAAAAGAGCAGCGATTTTACTTGCCCCCCTCATGTGTACGATAGACGTAATAATATCTATTTCCCGATGGGTAAATTTTATATGATTGATTGTGGTTAATTGCTCATCATAAAGATGAAAATGGATATT
>JAJONN010000024.1 GCA_021323455.1 Alphaproteobacteria bacterium
GTTGAGGCTGTCCAGATGATTTTGGGCATGGTAGCCCAACAGGACATTATGGCCAAATTCAAGCTCCCCCTGAAGGAGCGGAAGGCTGCTGGCCAAGGTCTTTACAAGGGTTGATTTTCCAATGCCGTTGGCCCCAATGATGGCCATCCGCTGGCCCCGCTGGATGGATAAGCTTAAGTTGCGGGCAATGGGGGAGGTATATCCCACCGTCGCCTTGTGAAGCTTCAACACATCCTTCCCACTGGGGGAGGCAATCTTTAGGTTGGCTGAGATCACCCGTTGGGCTTGGGGCAAGTTTAGGGCTTTTTCTTCTTCCTTCAGCTTGTCAATCTGCTTCTGGCGGCTGGACGCTTGGGCTGCTTTTGACGCTTTTGCGCCAAAACGGTCTACGAACTGCTGAAGCTGTGCCTGTTTTTGCTGCAACCCTTTGGCTTGGGCTTCGGTTTGAGTATTGGCGAGGTCGCGCTGGGTCACGAACTGGTCATAATTTCCCGTATAGGCTGTCAGAGACCCATATGCTAGATGCAGGGTGATGGTGGCCAAGCGGTTGAGCAGCGCGCGGTCATGGGAAACAAATAACACAGTGCCTTCAAAGCTTTGTAAGTAGGCCTCCAGCCACACGAGGCTTGGCAAGTCTAAGTGGTTGGTTGGCTCATCGAGGATCAAGAAGTTCGGGTTGTTCACCAGGATTTTGGCCAATTCCAAGCGCATGCGCCATCCGCCCGAAAGCTCATGGGGGGACTGGTCAAATTGCCCCGTTGAAAACCCAAGGCCCACCAGGTATTTTTTTGCATCCGACTCAATCTCATAGCCATGCAAGGCTTGGAACTCACTTTCCGCCTTGTCATAGGCTTCATAAAGCTCGTCGCTATAAGACTCCGCCATTTCGGCAAGATAGCGATCGCGCACCTTCCCAATGGCCTTGACGCGCACCGCGCCTTCCAGGCATTCATCGAGGACAGTTGAGGCAGGATGGGGATTTGGCTCCTGGGGGAGATATCCCAACACCAGCCCTTTGGGTTTGATGAGGGTCCCTTCGTCAGCTTCATCCAGCCCGCACAAAATATTTAAAAAGGTTGATTTCCCCGCTCCATTATCACCCACGAGGGCAATATGCTCCCCTTGCGGGAAATGGTATGAGACATTGTTTAGAACGGCTTTGCCACCTAAGCGTTTGATAAGATTTTGGACATAAATCATGGTAGAATTCCTGATCGGAAGTTTTGCCGTCCCCTTGGGGCCTCGGCAAAGCATGGTTATTCAATTATCGTGGGTATACCGTAATAGGGAAGGCTATTAAGGGACACAAGCTTTTCAGCCGTGTGCGGTGCTATCCTGTGATGACATATCCTCGAAGGACCATGATTAACTTCCCTTTTCCCATAGTTGCATTGCTTTTTATGTGGGCGTTTTTTTCAGGCTTGTCAAGGGGACGGGCGTTTCAGCAGGTCTATAAACGACAAATTTGTAGATTAATGTGAGAAGATCAAATAAAATAAGGTGTTTTTATATCTGTATTTTTGCCTGTATCTTTCCCGCTGAGAATTTGAGAGGAAGACAAGTATTTCATTCCAGGAAACGCTCGATAAAGTCCGGCAATGTCAGAGATGCGCCGATCAAATAGCGCACCAACCCCGCCCTATTCTGCGGGGGTCGCCTTCATCAAAGGTCTTGATTATTGGACAGGCCCCGGGTCTCAAGGCTCATGAATCTGGCATTTCCTTTGATGACGCTAGCGGTGATCGTTTAAGGTTTTGGCTGGAAATGGACCGTAACCAATTTTACGATGAAAGCAAAGTCGCGATCATGCCCATGGGGTTTTGTTTCCCAGGAACAGACAAGACAGGAGGAGACCTGCCACCCCTCAAGGGATGTGCCCCCTTTTGGCATCCTCAACTATTACCTTTGTTTCCCAATATTCAACTAACCCTGCTGGTGGGGAGTTTTGCCCAAAAATTCTATCTGAAGGAGCTTTACAAAGGGTCGCTTACGGAAACCGTTCTGGCTTTTGAAGAGTATCTTCCTCGGTTTTTTTGCCTTCCCCATCCCAGCTGGAGAAACACAGGATGGATCAAGCGTCATCTCTGGTTTGAAGAGCGGGTTTTGCCAAGATTGAGAAGCATGGTTCACAAAATTTTGCTTTAGGAAGCCGCAAGGGTTTCCAGGCCCCGATAGGCATCGTCCCGGTTTTTGAAGTCAAGATTTCGGGTGTTTTTTTCACTATGGAGGGGTTGTAAGAAGTATAGGGGCGAGGATGAGAAAAAGATGAATCTTCCTCTATTTTCTATTTTTCACAAACCCTTCTTTCTTATTTCATAAAGAATTGTGTGGTAACAAGACCTAAAAAATAGGCAAGCAGAGGAGTTTTGGAAAACAACTTATTGCCTTTCAGATTTGAGACTAAATGGCCACTTGTTTTATTTTATACAATATATAATGTACTATTTGTGGGTGATTTTTGGGAATTTAAATGAGGAGTATATTAAAATGAATTCATTAAAGAAGCTGAGTTTATCAGTCGTTGCAATGGCAGGTAGCTTGTCCTTATTGCCAGCTGTTTTTGCAGCTGATACAGGGGGAGAGAAGGAAGGGGGGGGGTATGCCCCCTTCCTCTGGCAGTTGGAGATTGGGGCTGATCCTTCTCAGGCAGAGCCAAATTTTGAGTCAACGCCTGCGCACATTGTTGGGAACTTAAATTACAGGGAGGGGGTTATGAGCTTACTTGGCCAGGGCGGAGCAGAATGCGATTGGGAAAGGGCAAAGGTTTATTTTGAAGGGGTATGCATGGACAATAGGCTTTCTCCGCTTCTACGACATAATACAGGTATGTTTATGGAAATGATAAAGGAGTTTGAAGCTGACAAGAAGAAGGGTCGTACCATATGGCTAACCGCGTTTTTTGCTCCTTATGGCAAGATTATAAACTATCAGGCATTTGTGTCACCTCCAGGATTCGGCGATGGGAGCTTAAGATTTTATCTTGAAAAAGCGAAATAAGTAGAAGGTGAGAAGCAGAAGGTAGGGTGGTAAGCGTTTCCACGCGGGTTTCTCTGAATCTTGAAACAATTGAAAGATAAGCCAAGAGTCAAGCCTTCCTAAGAGCAGAGGGGGGCCTGTTTGATATTAAAAACGGCTCATAGTGGGATCCTGAAAATTGACCTTAGCCTTCTTGGGAAGGGTTAAAGCCCAGGATTTTCATGACGGTTCTCGGAATCCACCATTTTAGCTTCGCTGACCTTCGGTTCGCCTCAAAATCCTTTAATTGATCATACGCCCTAGGAAATGTCTGAGAAAGGGCATGCAGTCATTCTAAATTTGAAGTTAAATTCAGATAGTTAGGTAATTTTATTGTGAGACAAGAAGATATTTGGGAGGTTAAATAGTTTCCACCCACTCTTGTTGTTTGAAAATTATAATTTTCGCGGTTTAAACGTCAAATTTAGAATTTCTGATTTTTTGTTCTTGAAGTTTATTAATATTAGTTTTATTAAATTTAAGATTGTCAAGATTAGAATGTTTAAGATTAATGAGGAAAAAATGAATTTATTAAAGAAAGTTAATTTATCGATCATGGTGGTGGCAGGTAGCTTGTTCCTAGGGTCGGCTGTCTTTGCAGCTGATGAAATTAATAATGGGGAAAATAAGGGAAATGTTGTGTTTGAACTTGAGTCGGTAGCGCCGATAGAGGAGGCCCGAAGGGAGCTGCAAAAGGAGCTTGCTTCAGGAAAAGCAACTGTCGCTGAGACAGCATACCTACACGAGGCTCTTGGGAATAAATACATGGATGGTGAAAGAACCTTAGCTGATTATGAGCAAGCAAGGTTCCATTATAAAAAGGCTCTTGCAAGTGCTGATTTGTCTATGGTTTCCAAAGGAGAAATAAATTTTGATATGGGAATCATGGACTTAGAAGGTGTAGGTCCCGGGAGGTATGATTGGGAATCCGCAAAGACTTACTTTCAAGAGGCGCTCAAGGATGATAGACTCTCCCCAATCCTTCAACATAATGCGGGTGAGTATATGCGCTTAATGGAAACATTCGGAGCTAAATTGGCGGCTGGTTACAAAGTATACATAGAGATATTATTTGATGCTGAGGGCAAGATTAAAGAATTTCATGGATGCTCAGGCATTTCTCAAGTCGGAGGCTCAGTAATCCTATTTGTCAGAAGGGACCTTCATTAAGGGGAATTGGGAAAAGATCCGAATAGTTTCATGAGGATGTCATACTCCTGGGGGGTTTTAGCGATTTCCTCAAGGATATTAAGGATATTTCGATGTTCCCAGCGGAGCAGTTGCCGGAGAAGCTGAGGGGCCAGGCTGTGGGGGTCACTTTGTTCCAGAAAAGCCGCAATGGTTTCCAGGTGCCGATAGGCATCGTCGCGGTTTTTTAGGTCAAGCTTCCTGCGGGATATTTCAGGAACAGCGGATAGGTCAGCCGTTGGCGCTGGGATCTCCTCGGAGCTGTCTGTACCCGGCATGATATCAGGCGTGGGGTCTTCAACGGGGGGCGGGGGCTCGCGGGTTTGAAGAGCTGACTTTAAGATACGGTCCATTTCTTGTAAGGTTCCCAATATCTGGGAGAAAGAAGGGGAGGCTGCCCCTAACAAAGCAGATAACCCCTCTTTTAAGGTGCGGGTTGCTTGCAAAGCTTGGGTAATAGTTTGGTGATGCTTTGAGAGGTAAGCGTCAGGCGTTTGGTCAAGGCTCCTTTGAAAGTCTTCAATGGTGCCGACTGCTTTAGAGGGGTCATTAGTGGAAGAGGCCTTCCCTGTTGCGCGCCTTTGGGCAGCGTCATTGTGCTGGGCTGACTTGAAAAACCCGAGCCCAAAAGCCGTTTCCTCGAATTGCGATTGCGTGAGCGGGATGAGCAAAAGCCGGGCAGAAAGCGTCCTGTCCATCCATTCAAAAATCATGAGGCGGCCTTCCATATCGCCGTCTTCTGGAGGTTGGGGATGGAGGGTTTCCCAGAAAGCTTCAATAAGGCTGGAAAAAAGCTGGATGCCGCGCGTATACCCCTCGACCCCGCGGAGAGATATCCAGGCTTCCGTTAGCCAGGCGGCCAATTGAAGGTCTTTGGACTGTGTGGTTAAAGCTTCCTCGCACAAGCTTTCGATTTTTCCCCAATCAGCGCGCCTGAGATCTGTTTTCCAGATGCCCATAGACAAGCGGGGGTCATCTTCCTGTCGGGCGAGGCGGACATCATCATAGACGGATCCATACCGTAAGGAAGGCCCAACAGGATCATCTGGCGATATATGTTTCAGAAAATCCTCAAGGTTGGGGGTTGGCCTTTTGGGTTGAGGGAGAGGAGAGGACACCATCATTTATTCACCCTCGTCTTTTTTTGCCGGTTTTTCCTCAGCGGGTTCTTCAGGTGCGTCTTCTTCCGGTTTTTTGGGTTTTTCAGGCGCTTCCTTTTTTGCTTTTTTGTCCTTTGTGGCGATATCTTTTAAAATGTCAGGGGAAGGTTCGACCAGACCTTGGACGATGACGGGCTTGTCGGCCATATCCAGGATTTTTTGATCCAGGCCAGGGGCATCCGTTGGGAAGGTTGGAACTTTCAAAGCGCCTCCTGGTTTTTTTCCTTTTCCTGGCTTTAGTAAAACAATCTTGTTATAGACCACTGTTTTCTCCTCTGGGCCATTGGGAATCTCAAACCGTAACGTGTAAGGTTTTGCATCAACCATATTGGTGAAATCACTGCTGTTGGCTTGCTGGGTTCGCATCAACCATAACAGGGACCACTGACCCGGATAGGTGTACGTAACCGTTTGCTCATTAACGGCCATGAAGGGTTGTGCCTCGTCAAGGAAAGGCTGGGTTTCAGCGGAATCAGGCCAACGGAACGTTAAAGTGACAGGGTTTCCATAGCTCCATCGTCCTTCTCGTTTTTTATCTGTATTGGAAATGGTGGTATTTTCATTGGGCGCAATCGTCCACTCAATGATCATATTGCCGCCAACTTCTTTTTCTTGGTTAACGCGGAAGTCAACGGTAAAGTCAAAGGTTGGCACATCACCCGGTTCTTTTGAGGCTAGATAGGTATTGAAGAAGATCTTGACGTCTTCCATATCTTTTAAAAATTGGTAGGGCTCCTTGGCTGCTTCTCCCAACTGATAAACCTGTTCCAGAATATTTTTGGGGCTATCTCCATACTCGTGGTACAGGGCAAAAAAGGTTTTGATGTCTTCGGGTTCGACTTCTCCCTGACTTTGGGAAGGGTTTTCGCCCACAAAAGGAAACTTGCCCTTAAAGGACTCATTGAAAACAGATACCAGTTTCTCGTAATTTTTAATGCTGTCCTGGCGTTTGGCAATCTCGCACCGGGACATGAGGGCGCGTTGCAACTGGATGCGGCGGTCCGTGAAAAAGTCGCCAGAGCTTTTCTTGACGCTTGTGAGGGGAAGCTTCTCAAAGCAATTCCCCATGGTCAGGCTCATGGCATCTTTATCAATAAACTTTTCCAGGGAGGAAACGGTATTGTCCGGCTTCCGCTTGTCATAGTGCGAGAGTTGTTGGATAATGCGGCTCCAGCGGTTAGTGAGCGCCCTCTTGCCAACGAACGCCTGCATCATGTTTGACCCAAGAAGGGTGATCAGGGGTTGTGCATAATCAACGGCCAGATGGGAGATGAGTTGGCGCTGCTGGTCAAGGTAAGATTTCAGCTCATCCGGATCTTTGACGGCAAACCCTTCCAGAAAAACAGGTGTTTTGCCATCCCACCAGTCAAAATTATTGTCCCGCACCGTGTAGGGATGGTAAGAGACCAATAACGCATCAATTCTTTCCAGAAGGCGCATGGATGCGGTGCCAAGCAGATTTTGCAGCTCGACGAATACAGTGCCGCTGTGCATACTGTTTAAAGTTTCCAGTAACTTGATAAAAGCAGGTACGCTGCTCTTGATGTCCCCGATGGCATTGCGCAGCAATTCTTCATTGGCATCTCCCACCTGTAGGCCCTTGGGAATATCCATAAAGCTTTGGGCTTTGGCGATATCGCTGATGACATTGAGTTGCAGGTTTTGTAAGGCAATTTGTTTGAAGGCTTCCCTGAGGTGAATGGGAAAGGCGTCAAGCTCCTTTTCAACAAAGGTATGATACCGCTTGATGAGGTTCAAGGTATTCTCAATAAGTTTTTGGTTCCATAAAACGATCTTGTTTTCTGGGACCTGGGTGGTGAACATTTCCCCATTCGTTTTTGCCATGAAGGGTTCAGCAAAAAGCTTTTGAAGATGTTTTTCCAGGTTAAAGATCCCCTCCGAAGGGAGGCCAGGCTTGGTTATCGTGCCGGTTGGGTTAACCAGGGCACGGTTCATGCCTACCAATTCATTATGGAACGCCGTGTAGGCGTTGCTGGTTATCCTTGCCAGTTGTTCAACAACTTCAGGGCCAAAAGGAGGAAGGCTGTCAACTTTTGTCATGAGGTCGGTGAATTCTGGGCCAGGGTCAAAATAGTCTCCGTCAATCCAGTTATGCCCGGCAGCGCCCAGGCTGGGAAGACTTTGCCCAAGTCCGGTGATAAATCCTCGTACGACGTCAAGATTGAGGGGTTGGTTGTTTTGTCCCCCACCCATAGCTGACGTTAAATAGCGCAACTGTCCGATAAGGGACCACGGATCTAACGGCGCAAATAAGATGCTTAAGAAATTTGTATATAACCCTCCAAGGGTATTTTGGGCAATCGGATAGTATGCTTTGAGGTCAATGGGTGGATAGGGTGCTTCTTGTAAAACTTTCCGGAATTTTTCGTAAGAGGCGGCAAATTCGGGCGGCAATTGAATATTAAAAGTATATTCAATCAACCCACTTAACACGTCAGGATTGGGGGACTCCCGCAAATGGTTATATTTATCTATATTTTGAATTAAGGCGCCAATCTGGTCTACATAAGCTTTCAGGTGATGGAACTCTGGTGTCGTTAGGGGCATAAGGAGCGAGCTAATAGCTGTCGTCCTGGGTTGGGAACCACCAAGGGTTGCATCCCCAGGCCGCATATTCAGGGTATCCCGCGCTTTAAGAAGAAGGTCCATGTAAATGGTGCGTAAGATAATTTGTTCATAAGATATTTTCAAGGAGCTGTTCAATTGGTCTTGAAGGGGGCTGAACCAGGAAGACGGAATAAAGAAAGAGAAAAAGCTCGTCCGCTGGATATGGTTCATCATATCCAGTAGGCTCCGTGCCTGGTTATTAAACAAGGACTCCGAAGCACGTGCGTCGCCAGCTTGTACCGCAGGGATTTGTTGCAAAACGGCATTGACCTTTCCCAAGACAGGCATGAGGAAGTCGCGGTTTTTCATAAAGTTCTCATAGGCATTAAACATGCCAAAAGTACCGATCCCGACAAAGGCGACCATTCCAGCTTTTGCCAGGTTGATATTGCGGTTTGCCGAGATGAGGCGGCTGTAAACAGGATAGGCAAGCCCGGATTCAAAGAAAATCTTGTCTTCAAATATATCTTTGGCAAAGAAAATAGGACGCCTGATGGCGGCGGGGTATTGGGACTCATCCGTTGTAAAAAGTTGCGCTTGGCTCAGTCGGCTGAGCCGATTTGGCATCCCGATGATGTCATCCCAAAGCTTGAGGGTATCGTCATCTACAGCTTTAGGTTGTGTTGATAACATCAGGTCGGCTTTTTCCTCATGGTCCTTGTTTTCATCTGCTAGGTCTTCTGTCATAACGACGCCAGCGGGGAGCTGGCCACCGTCGCCACAGAAATAAATGCCCCGCAGCATCAAAGACTCTTCATACGCGCTGCTTTTAAAAATATGATCCAAATAAAGCTTCAAGCCACTTTTGAGGGTAGAGAATTCATTGGAGAGGACAAGGATACCATCGCTATTTTCCTCCGCAACGCCATGGGTGAACATTTCCAGTTGAATGTTGGCGAGATCATCAGAAATACTTTGGAAAGCCTCATCTACCCAGTGCGGCGTATAAGCTGTGTGGAGGGCATAAGGGACAGACCATCCCAGCATATTTGGGCGTTGCGCGGGCGGTAACTCGTGACAAAAGCTCTGGAAGCCTGGCAAAAAATCACACTTTGTCACAATGACGTAAACCGGCAAGCGCAGCCCGAGGAGGTGCTGGGCGGCGGTTAATTTGTGGGATAAAAACTTTGCCCGTGCATTTAAATTTTCAGGGCTCAAGCGTTCACGCCCATACAATTCGGCTGCAGAAATGGTAAGGATGATGCCATCAAGCGGACGCTTTGAGCGATATCGACCTAATAAGCTTAAAATGGTCCGCCAGCCATGTTCATCAGCGGAAGCCTTGTGTTCTTCAATGACGAGGGAGCCATGGATATCCAGGACAACGGCGCGGTTATAAAACCACCAGCGACAAGCAGGATGAAGGTTTTTAATGCCGAAGTCGGGCATGCCGACAGGCAAGTTCATACCAGCGGATTCCAGTAAGGTTGATTTTCCAGAGCCGCTTGACCCAATCATTAAGTACCAGGGAAGTTGATATTTATAAGTCAAATTGTCGAGGCGGTTCCTTAAAAAAGTAAGGGCACGCAAGAAAGACAAGCTAATGTCGCCAACACGAAAGGTTCCTCGTAATGTTAAAAACTGGGACAAGCGGCCGCCGAAAGGGGGCATTCGGTACTCAGGGATAGCCCTTTCTTTCGTTTTAGGCTCAAGGTCAGGAAGCGGGCCTTTCTTTTCAGCTTGTTTGACAGCGTAGGTGGTTAAGAACGTCAATACGAGGATCGTCACAACCGCTAACAGCGTGATCACCAAAATAACTTCCGGGAGTCGGCTTCCTAGATGAGAAAGGGATTTCAAAAAGGGGTTCATGAAAGCCCCATCTGGTGAGCCTGATGCAATATGCCGCCAATAGAGGAATCCATATCCCTGACCAGCTTGTACCACAGGATCGTGGAGGCAAAGAGATAGGTCCCTAAAATACCCACGAAGACCAGAAGCCACATGCGGATTTCCGGTAGCCCCTTGCTGATGGTGGAATCCAGAACATGATCATAACAATCCTGAATCAAATGGTCGCGTCCCGGGTCATAAAGAGTGGAGGGATGTCGGTTGATCATCCTGTAAAGTTGTTGGCGATAAAGCGTCAGTTGGTCGAGATTTGCATCTGCTTCCCGAAATTTGCCTTTAAACCCAAGCCCTAGGATCAATAGATAAATAACGGCAAGATCTGCGCGCATGGGGTCATTGGTGGCAATAAGGTTTTCTATTTTTTGAAAGAGCAGCTCACCAGCAATTTGGGTTTGAAAAAAACGGCTTTCCAGTAAATTATTTTCCCATTGTTTTTGCCCAATCCAAGGAATATTCAAGAAAATTTCATCTGCAAAGGCAACCATGGCGTAGAGCGCATCTTGATACGAGCTGACCGCAAATTCTCTGGTTTGTACTGTTGAGTTCATCGCCTGTTCTTCTAAAAGCAGACTTAACCGACGCTGGATGGTATTAACGAGGGGAGACTCCCATTCCTGCTCTAGACGTTGGTTTAGGGTTGGTGGCGTTTCCTCTGTTTCTTGTTCAGATGTCAACGAGCCTTCTTCTGACTCCTGTTCAGCCATCAGGGCTTTCTCGGCTTGTTGTTCAAGCGTTACAGGGTCTTTGCCTTCATTTGCCCGCAAGGCAAATTCTTTTTGCCGCAAAAGCAGGTTAAAAAACTCGTGGAAGTTTTGAACGAGAAAAGAATGGGAAACGATTTTGACCCTGCTCATCTTCGTGGCCTAGCCCTTTTGCTCTGTTGGTTCATCCTCAAGAGGATGGGGGCCTTTGGCATAGAGAACAATCCCAGACGGACGCTTGGTTGGCTGGTCTGCCGCATGGAAAATCATCAGGTTCTCTCCTGGCGTGATATAATGGGGGTCCATATAGATGTGGTAGAGTTGCAGACCGCTACCCGGCATCATGTCTGCAAGTTCATCTTCCTTGAGGATTTTGCGGGCAGCCCCCGTTACCCGCCGCATGCGGGCAGATTCAAGGTGGCTTTCAGAAGCAATGACGCATTCGCGGACCCATTCTGCCATTTCACTGGCATCCATGGTTGGCGGGATCCGAACACCCACGAGAAGGGCCTCATCTGCCCAAGTACGGGGGAGTTTGTGGTAGAAAAGGCGATCATTCTGGACAAACGGAATAATGATGTAAGTTTCCTCGATACTGCTGGTAATACGGTCCAGCCAGTCCAGAAGCGGCTCAAAGGTTTTTAAAATATCATTATGATGATAAGAAGGAAAAGTTGGAATTGTTTGGCTTAACCGTAATGTTGCCAGGCGTCCGGCGACGGTGCATAACGCCAAGTACAGGTTATAAGGGTTTGTTTTCCCTGTCCCGATGAGGGCTTCAAGCAGGGGCAGAGACTCGGCAAGCGGGCGTAACAGCTCGCCTGTTTCCCGCATCAATTCTGTTCCAATTCGGCTTTGCCACTTTTCTGCCAGGTAAGAAGCTTTTTCCCGCATTTTCAGGACCAAACGCGCACAGCGTTCTCCTAAGGGCGAATTTGGATGGACAATAAAGCAGGGAGGCATATAGGGCGTTAAAACATAAGCTTCATCCAGGTAAGCCACACGTGCCAAAGGTATATATTCATACCGGGCCGGTGGGACAGGTCCCGCCATCAAGCTTGCCTTGGGGAGTAACCTTGGGATCTGAATCACGTTATCCGGGGTGTTGTCATCCAAAACTTCCCCACCATCAACAGATATATAGCGAGGCCGCTCGCCAATAACCGGGGAGCTTGTCAGCGTGCGCTCAGGAACGGTGAGATAAATGGTCATTTCGCCTTTTGAGAGGTTTTCTTTTAGGGGCGTCAGATCAAGTTCCAAAGGGGCGGTGGAGGGTGCCTCTGAATCCCTGTCGCGCGTGATAATGAGCCCGTCCGGCATGACGGCGTCAATCTCCAGGAGACGGATGAATCCGGCACCCAAGACGACGGGGTCAAGCTTAAAGTGATGGATTCCCCAATAAAAAGGGGACAAACGCTGCAAGTGATAGGTCAGGATTTGCTGATTGCGCAACTCCATTTGCTGGAAATGTTGCGGGGATAATAACATGCCCTCATGCCATTGAATTTCTGGTATTACAGGCGTCCTTGCCATCCTGCGATCCTCCCCTTTTACGCACCTGTCTAAAAATAAAAAAAATTTAACGAAAATGCTTTCTTTTTAGTATGAGCAGATTAGGCAGCAGAGACAAGGGTGTAATCCGTACGTTGCATCATTAATTCTGTGTTTTTGTCTCTACGCCCTTTGAGGGTGCCGCGTCGCGCTGTGGGCTCCTCGTTATGATGTAGTTAAATCAAGTAAAATCAATTATTTAATAATTTCTCTTCCTGTTGGCCCGCAAAGAGAGAGGCGTAGCCCCTCTGGCTTCTATTCTTTACGTTTCCTGCTTCCTGTTCCTTACTTCCCCTGCTTTCTGAACCCTTTTTTAACCCCGTCCGCCCCTATTCTCATCCGCACCAGCTTTCCCCATCCGACCGTGGTTGTCGGTGGCGGTACCCCCATTCCGGCACTCTATTGCTCGGAAGAACGAGAGATTCCCTGACAGAGCCAGGAAATGCCTCACCACAGTTCCTCCTCGGGTTCTGCCGGCAATCATTGCCTGTGGGGGTGCCTCCGTTCCAGCTATCGTTGCTGGTGAAGGGAAGAGAGTTCCTGACTGGTTTCAGGAAATTTCTCTTTATC
>JAJONN010000025.1 GCA_021323455.1 Alphaproteobacteria bacterium
CGGCGACCTGGTTATTAGGGCAGCATTATACCGCTATCTGGAAAGCCCGGCATACCTTGCATGCCTTGTGGAAGGCGCCCCCCGTTATAATATCGACGGTGACGTTGTGGGTTCCGTTTAAGATGCCTTCTCCTCAGCGAACGTTATGGCCTTACAGCAGATGTTTGGTCCTGTAGACAACCCTTATCTCTGTTGAACTCTTTTACGGTGTACATCTCCTGGCTTGTTACGATGGAAAAAGCTCCCGTTGAAAAGCAATGGCAATACTGTAACTGTAGCTTGTTGCGGTGATTCTGCCATTTGACGAGAGGCTATCGGTGAGCTATCGCTCATTGTATTCATAAGATGCAGATAATATTCGGCGCTTTGGTAGTACCTTTCAAATAAAACGCGGTCTCCACTTCTCCGAGTTTCAAGGGCCAGAGTCATGTACCGAAAATATAAATCTTGAGCGGTCTTCTTGTTGAGGGATCTCTCTATTTTTTCTCGAATTGAACGCATTGCTTCCTCTTTTTTTATTCTGAAGCCCCTTATGTATGGTGAATTTTTCGTCGATTACGACGCAAAAAATGTCCTTTAAAGGGTAATACGGTTGGTTGGTCGGGTGCATCAGATTTTTCTGTCGAAGAATTTGCATTCTTGGAGAGAGACTGTTCAGGAGAACTTCTTCCAAGGCAAAGGTCTTCAATCTCTTTTTTTACAGACCGAACCATTCTGGTGGAAGAGCGGGAGACAGGAGTAGAAACAAAATCGCTTGATTCATTCATTATATGAAGACAGTGTTCAGCGCGTTGATAATAACCTTCTGCTAAAACGTAATCTTCTCTTTTTTGAGCTTCCTTGGCTAAAGTAATGTATTTATTATATAAACTCTCTACTTTGCCTCTATTGGTAGGCTGTTTTGTTTCATAATGCATTCTGATGTTTCTCTCTTTCTTTGCTGGATGGTACCCACTCTTTGTGTTTATTTTCCGCCGATTGTTATTTAAAAGAGAATTTGATTTTTAATTGAATAGGCTTCGTATACAGATCTACCTAACAAAAGTATAAGTAATCTTATTCTGCAATATTGTCAATACTTTTTTACACAGCTTCTATATATTTCTTCTATATATTTCTTCTATATATTTTAAATAGCTTCCTTAGCGAATGGTTAGCTAAAAGGCACCCAAGAAAAGAATATGAAAAAACAGATTAAGGAACTTCCTTATCGTTTCTTACATGCCTATTCTTTTTTGGGAGCAAGGTCGCCAATATTTTTCCAAAATAACACAGGCCACTTAATACGCCATAAGAACAAACAAAGGATGTATATGTTTCCTGTCTCATAATTCAGTAATTTAAAAATTTCTTTCTGGCCGTCCGTTGTTAAGTCTGCAAAAACACAAGCGGGGCTTATGCTGAAGCCATAATGAGCGGAAAGGTGTAGTACCAAAGCTTGCCAGACCAAGTTAAAAGCATAAATTAATTTCCTTGTGCTTTGATTCTTTTATGGAATTGCGGCGTAAGCCTATAGTAGCATAATCATAAGGATTATGCTGCTTGTGGAAGTAACCATTAAGGTATCTGCTGATGCAGTTGGATAATATAGCTGCGATCAGTTCACAAAACTGGAAGAAATAATCGACATGGTAAAAAAAGTCAGCAAGAAACCTTTTAAAGATAAAACGAACGTTAAGAATCACCCCTACTCCGAAAAGAACGTCAAATATATACCTATAGTGGTGGCTTTATTGGTTCTCATAGTTGGGATGATATTCTCATTCATGTACCTGAACGCTCTCCTTGAACCTCATATTGACGACCCTCCGGTTAAGGTTTCTCTCGTTCCTGCACCTTCAATAACAGCTAAAATTTAATGAGACGGGAAAATCCCCAGGCTATATTCCTTAAATTTTAATGGCTGATGACTTGATATTCGCATCCCATGCATGTTAAAAAGGAAGAGGAGTGAGGGAAAAGGCATGACGCCTCCTCCCTACGCTCCGTGGTATCTACAGCGCGACAACACTGTAGGCCACTAACCATCAAGTTAAGGAGTAACTTAACCCATGGCTGCCTGTAATATAACTCAAATCGAGTGCTTTTTCCAAGTCAAACATATGAAGAACCAGGGTGGTCGGAAGGCATGTCAGCTGGATTTATGTTTGACTTTTGGCGCGAGATAGAGGGTTAAGGGGGATGGGAATTTCCTCATCCCCCTTTTACCTGTTGCGCACCCCTAATCTTGCCCCAGCATGATTAGGATGGACCAGGATTAACCTGAAGGTTTTTGTGGCGCCCTGTCTCGCCTTAAGCACTCTCGATTGGCGTCAAAATTCTGCACAGGTCCTTCAGGAAACTTTCCTGCCTCTCAATAATGCGCAACATAGCGAGGAAGCTTCAGTCTGCTGCTACCAAGGCTTTGCATATGGTTGTTCACTCTTAACCTTGAACAATTTTGAGAAGAGTAACAAAATGAACCTGAACTTTTTTTATTCTAAAAAACTTCCTCTAAGTCCAGAAACAAAAAGCGATTTTCAAAGCCAGGGAAAGAGCATGTGGTTTTTTGCTCCTTTAAACCGCGAACAAAAAGAAGCGGTCAGCCTCTTGCAGGTTGGCACCTTCCTTGAGTATTTTGACTTGATGCTTTATGTGCATATGGCGGTTGTCCTCAACGACCTTTTCTTCCCTATAACCGATCCTCACACGGCCTCCCTTATGGCGGCGTTTGCCTTCTGCTCTACCTTTGTTTTCCGCCCCATCGGCGCCTTGATCTTCGGATGGATGGGCGACCACCTTGGTCGAAAATCGACCCTTATTGCCACAACAATCCTGATGTCGCTTTCTTGCATTGTGATGGCGAATCTGCCCACCTATGCCCAAATTGGGATTACGGCTACCTGGATTGTCACTTTTTGCCGGATGGCCCAAGGCATGTCCTCTATGGGGGAAATCATTGGTGCAGAAATTTATATCGCAGAAAGTGTTGGGTGCCCGGCTTCTTATCCCGCTGTTGCTTCATTGGGTGTTGCTTCCGCCTTGGGGGCTATGGGTGCTGTCGGCGTTGCAGCCCTTGTAACATCTTTTGGCCTCAGCTGGCGCCTGGCCTTTTGGGTTGGCGCGAGCATTGCCCTTGTCGGGGCGGTTGCTCGGACCCGTCTTCGGGAAACACCCGCTTTTCTTGAGATGCAAAGAAAATGGATGAAAAAACAAATCCATGAGATGAACCTTGAAGGAGACCCCATCCGCGGGGCAGAAGTTAATGCGACATGGAAAGAACCCGTTGCGCTCAAAACACTGGTTGCCTATTTCTTGATATTTTGTGGAAACCCTTTAAGCTTCTACCTAACATTTATCTACTTCAACCAAACGCTTAAAGATCAGTTTGGATACACGTCTGAAGATGTTATCACCCATAACTTCTTCTTGACGGTTATTATGCTGTTTGCCAGTGTATTTTGGACTTTTTTAAGTTCCCGCATTCACCCGTTACGCATTCTCAAAACAAGAGGAACGGTTGTGTTTTTCATGATGGCCGTCATGCCTTTTTTGATCATGGTGATCACGAATCCTGTTCAATTATTTGTGATGCAAATCTTTATTGTTGTTTTGACATTGGGAAGCTTGCCGGCGGATGCGGTCTTTATTTACCATTTGCCCATGTATAGCCGCTTTACATATGCAAGTTTCTTATACGCTATAGCGCGGGCGTTAATGTATATTGTAACCTCTTTCGGGCTGGTCTATCTGGTGGATTGTTTCGGGGTGTTCGGGCTTTGGTTTATCACCCTACCCATAACAACGGCTTTTCTCTACGGCGTCCGCATCTTCGAGGGCCTGGAGCGGAAACGGAAATGCTATCCAAATCTCTAATTTGCGTCGAGGGTAAATGAAGGTTGATGGCTTGACCTGACTTTGGGGATTTTCCTTTCTCAAGTAAGTAACCCAGTGATGTGGTGACCAGCATAGAGCCATCCTCAAAGTTGATAATAGCCCATAAGCAAGGGGCTGTCCGTTTGTTTATCACGATGATCTCACATCCATTACAGTATTTGACAACCGTAATGGCTTCTAAACACTGTTTTTTCCGTCAACGCGCCACCAGGTTGCTTCAGGCAAAATCTAAACTAGATGCCGAGATCGAAGCTCAAAGGAATAGATAGCTACTACTTATTGTTTTTTTGGCACAGGCAAGATGTGACTTAATAATAGATAAACGCTTCAAATACTCAAGATAAACTATATTATCTCCTTTCTTTTATTTTATAATATCCACCAGTATCGCAGGTTATAGGTTGTTTTCAACAGAGTGATTTATTACCTCGGTTAAAAAACAAGTGAGGGTCTTTTCATATCTACACCAGCATTTCCTGGGGTTGGTTTTAAAAAAAATATATCTTGTTCCCCCGATAAAGTAATAAAAATTTGAGTAAGAGAATAAATTAATAATTAATCCTATAAATAAAAAATAAAGGAGATAGTTTGTGAATAAAACTTTTTTAACTTCAGAAGAATTAGCTGTCCGTTGGAATGTTAAAACCAGCACCCTGATGTACTGGCGTTGCATAAAGAAAGGCCCTAACTTCTATAAAATGAGCGGTCGTCCCGTGTATAGTATGGAAGAGGTTATAAAATTTGAAAAAAGTAAATATAAAAAAATAAAGAATAAATAACCGAAATTAAAAAAATTACTCAATAATCATTCTTGAATACTCCCAAATTCTATGATACTTGCAGACTTACAATAAATATCCATTTCAATAATCCTTCTTTACACTATGTTCTTCTCTATGTTTTTAACTTGTGTGTCGTTACTATTTTGATAAAACAACTTTTCCGTAATTTTATTTTTGAAGGGTGAAGCTTTTTGATGATTGACAGAAAATCATTTGCGACGTGAGTGGATGGAATTTTTACTTGTCTTGAGCGGTAGATTAATGCTTCCTGCACTCCTGTTCCCATGCTACCCGGTGTAAAAAATTTAAGGGAGCCATGATGTGTTCTTCCTGAATATTCGGGCAATCCCCTTCTTTTTACGGAAAAATTCTGAATTTCAATGGATATATTCCTGATTCTGATGCCTTACTTCCTGCGCACTTTCCCTACGATTAATTTAAAAAATTTTGAAGGATATTTTTAGGCTTCTACGGGCCTATGGGTATTTTAAGAGTAAGGGATTGTTGCGCAATCCAATTTTATTGTTCTTATTCAACTAGTTAATAAAGAGTCAAAAGAAGCCCAAGAACAACATAATATTATGGAACCATTTGTTTCTTAATGAAAACTTACGTAGAAAGCCCTTAGTAATCAACATAAAGGTTCATAAAGGTTCATAAAGGTTCATAAAGGTTCGTAAAGTTTTATAAATGTTTATAAACAAATATAAATAAATATAAAGAAATATAAATAAAGTAATTTAATGACAAACATAGTTGACAAAACATTTTATTGTTGCTTCAATACTATTTATAAAAAATTTTATTAAAAGTAATGGAGGTGTTTTCGATGGGGGTCATATACCTGGAATTTAATAAATTATTATCTAAGCGCCGAGGCATCAGTAACGAAACTGTTGAGAACTCGCGATGCGGTGGTGAAGAATCTCAGAAATTTAAAACAAACAGACACGCTAATCATCTGCTCCAAGATAAAGAAAGACTTGAGGAAACTAATAAACCCCCAAACATTTTTAAAAACTCTCCTCCTGGCAACACATCAACTCTTTCAGGTCAACCGGGCAACCTAGGGAAAAAATCTTTCAGAAATATCTTTTTTTTACCAAACAGGAAGGGCTGAGGGATGGCTTCTCAACTATTGATCAATGAACACCCCCTACAAGTTCTCCCAACATTGGCAACAGCAATCGGTTTGAACGAAGCCATTGTGCTTCAGCAAATTCACTACTGGCTTAATCCTCGATTTAACTCAAACTTTTTTGAGGGACGGCATTGGGTACACAATACTTACGCAAAATGGAAGCGGCAATTTCCCTTTTGGAGTGAAAAAACAGTCAAGCGTGCCGTTATGTCCTTGGAAGAATCAGGGTTCTTGGTGTCTTTTATCACGCGCGACTTTAAGAAAACCAAATATTATACCATTGATTATGACAGTTTAAACCGGATCAAATTTAGTGATCCAAACGGCGGCGTATTCTCTAAACCCTCCCAAGAAGACAGTTTAGAGAACGATTGTCTAAAAGTTTCCAACCGCTTACAAAACCAGGATTTTCAACTGTCGGGTCAAAATGGGCTTTCCATCGGCCCAAGTTGTCCCGATGGAGGAGGGGAGCCTGACGGGCTTTATTCACAAAATCCCCTCCCAGAATGTCAAAAAACTGAAAAAAAACAAGGTATTCCCGTGTCGGGACAGATTGTCCAGGTCGATCAGGACATAATGACCCGATCGATCAGCCCAACTTATGCCGTTCCATCGGTACAACTTGTCCCGACCGATCAGCCCAATTTGTCCCGCTCTCATACAGAGATTACTTCAGAGACTACTACAGAGATTACTCCTCCTCTTCTTCCTACCCTTGAAGACTCCGCGCGTGAGGGAAGGCAGGAAGAGGAGGAGGAAACTAAAAATCTGGGAATAAAAAATACAAACCCCAGTTTTCCGGATGCCAATTCCCTAATCAGCATCTGGAACCAGACCGTGCAAAGCAAGCTCCATCCTGGTCAAGCTGTGTACCTTACCGAACACCGTGAGAAGCTTATAACCCAGTTTTTGGAAAAGGTTTTGAAAGATAGGAAAAGTTTTTGTTCTTCCTCTGCAGCTGAAGTTTGCGAAACTGAAGATCCACAAACCAAAGCCTGGCGTAACTATTGCGCCTTGATTGCAAAATCCCGCTTTTTGGCTGGCAATAATTCTTCAGGTTTCAAGGTGACGCTAGATTGGGCTTTGGTTCCCCATAACGCCTATAAAATCCTGGAAGGCGCCATCTACGATAAGCCAGAACCAGTCCTGCAAAATCAGCTTTTTGATCAATCCTGGGAGGCGTTTACAGAAGAAATTGCCAAAACCTTGCCTTCAAGGCCCTATCGGCAAGAATGGCTTCAGATCTCGGCACATCTTGCCAAGGTATTGGGACAAGTCCGGTATAAATCGTGGTTTTCAAAGGTTTATTTGGGGAAAGTTACGGAGACGACGGCAACCTTTTACTTGGAAAGCAATTTTACGAAAGGGTACATCGATAATAACTTTGGAAGGGATATCCTCCGTGCCGTCCAAACTCTCTACCCAACAGTTAAATATATCGACTTTCAGCTGGTTTCTTCTACAGGAGGCGTACAATGACAATTATCCTAATCAATTCTTGCCTTGCCCATGAACGAGTTTGTCCCAAATGCGTTTGCTTCAAAAAAGTGGGTGCCAATCAATCCCGCCATGAAGCGCACGGTGGCGCGGGTGTCTGTGGTATGCGTGCTTGTGACACAAATACTCAAGGTACACGAGCTTACGTTGAGGGACGAAGCATCGAGCCTGTCGATCTGATCGAACGCTGGACGTTATGTCATCACTTGGGATGCGTGGTGAAATATGTAGCCCGCATAGGATGCCGCAACCTCGTCCTTGAACAGACGAGTCTGGAACAGCATGAACCGCTGGAACAAACGTGCTTGGCACAAGCCTGTTTGGAAGACTTGAAGAAAGCAGCATGGTACTTGCTTCGGGAGATCAATAACGAGCAGCTGCGCGTATCACAGACACGAAAACATAACCTTCCTGTTCCAAACAGCTATTCGCAAGACACACGTCTTAATGATGCGCGTGCCGAAGTTTCTTGTATCGAAGGCGCTCACGCGGGGGATGCGCTCATCGAGGATACTTACCGCGAAGATGCACGTACCGGAGACAGCCCGGCTAAAGACGTGCGCGCCCAAAATTTTTCCTTTACGCCAGCGGCTATTGCAAAGGAGTGGGGTTTATCCCCTCGCCTGGAAGAAGTCATATTTTACATTGGCACGTTCCAAAAGCTTTTTTATCTCTTTCCCCTCACAAGGGTTATTTGCCTCAAACAAGCCCTCACCCACTTAAAAGCGGAGATTAAAGCTTATGAAGACGTAACAAGCCCAACTTTAGCAACCTCGCTCATTGATGAGGGCCTTAAGAAGAGAGAGGGATGAGGAAAAAGGTAAAAACTAAAAGCATAAAGCAACCCAGGTATATCAACCTAAAAAATGAGGAACCTTATGAGTAACTTCGCAATAAAAGATTTTGGGATAGCATGCTTGATTTTTTGGTGGATTATTGGCCTTTGCCTAGTCTGGTACGCCTGTAAAACCGAAGAACCCGGTTGCAAGAAGCATCGGCAGGAAGATCAGGAGGCAAAAATTTCCCTGCCAGAAAATTCTCAAGAAGAAGAGATACATGACACTCAAAACGAAACAACCCTAAATGTTCTAAAGCTACCAACAGATCAATGAGGAGAAAGAAAATGACAATAAGGCAAACGGTTAACCAAAAAATAAAGGATGGCTTTTTGGCAAACAAGGTGGGCCAAGCCAAAAAACAGCACCAAAGATACTTATGCCAAGGACAAGCATGCCAAAAACACGTGGCCCGCAACCAGCAAGGAATGAGGGTCAAGCGGTTTAAGCGCTTTGCCAGGCAAAACGGTCCCACTCTTGTTAAGGCGTGGATCTTGATGGGTTGCGTTCTCGCCAGCCCTGCTCTGGGCGTGGAGATTGTGGAATTAAAAGTACCTATTGCAGACCTGAAGGACACTATTTTTAAAGGATGGATGTGGGTCCCGAAGATTGGCGCCGCCGTCGGGGGATGCCTGATGGCTGTTTATAACCAAAGTATTATGCCCTTGGCAACTGGAGCTGGCGTTGGATTGGGTATCCACTTTTACGACCTCTACATTAAGGCCGATGGGGCGCTGATTTAAGGGGAATGAAGCCATGTCAGATTTAACGCGCCATGTGATTTTAAACCATGTTGATAGCCCTTTAAAGATCCTCGTGTGGACAACAGGGGAGGTTGGCCTGTTCTTGATGCCCCTTTTTATGGGGTTATTCTTTGAACAATTGGTCTTAGGTGTCCTCATCAGTTTTGTCAATTACCGCTTGTTTAAAATCTATCGGGAGAAATTCGGCAAAGACCAGTTTCAAGCTGTTTGTTATTGGTTTTTGCCCCATTCCCCAAAGCGGTACCCAAAAATTCCGCCCTCTTATATCCGTGAATACATTGGGTAGTGGATCAGGAATCGGCATAAGCAGCCAGCCAGAAATAAGGGAATATAATGGATTTTCATCTGAACCAGAACCGATTGAGAGACCTAAAATTCCAAAGGGACACGATTGCGGGCGTTTGCGTGGTCCTGCTGTTCATCAACGCAGCACAAAGCTTTTGGTTATTTTTCCGACATGAGCGGGTCATCATTACACCCCCGCAACTCTCTCAAGGGTTTTGGGTGGAAGGCAACCGTTTTTCTCCACAATACCTCGAAGAAATGGCCTTACATTATGCGCATTTTCTTCTGGACGTCACGGAAAAGACCGTTTTGTACCAGGGAGAGATTATTTTACGCTACGTAGTCCCTGAATCCTACGGAACCTTTAAAGCCAAGCTTTTAGAAGATGAAAAGCAGTTAAAGGCCAATCATTTAAGTACCCGGTTTGCCCCTTCAGATGTTGTGATTTCTCCTGAGCAGTTAAGGGTAGATCTTTCCGGGGAGTTGATGAGTTACGTGGGTGACAAGAAAATATCGCAGGTGAGGGAAACCTATCGGTTTCAGTTTCAAAACCAGTCAGGACGCTTGCTAATCGGAGCCTTCTCCCTAGTCAAATCCGATAGAAACCCAAAAGAGGAACAGTCTTCATGACACCAAAATATCAACAAAGGGCTTGCGGCCTCAATAACCAGAAGCCAGGGGCCAGGAACCAGGACAAACAGCCACCCGGAATGAGGGACTATGGCAGGTTAGGGTGCCTAAAACCGGTTAAGTGGCCTGCCACAAAGGGCTTAACACTGTCTGTTGCCTTGGCCTTGTTCCAACCCTTTACAGCTTGGTCATTATCCGAACAAAACAGCCAAATCCTTAAGCTGTCGGAAAACAAGCGTATTGAGGCTTCCATTTGTGCGGATTCCATGAACCGGATCGCTGTTGCCAATGATCGCATCACCCAGATTTTTGGGGATGAGGGGACGTTTGAAAGCCAGAATGATGAGGCGACAGGACAGATCTTTTTAAAACCAACGCCTGACAATGGCTCTAAAAACCTGTCCTTAACGCTGATCACAGAACAAGGCGTGACGCAAGATTTAACGTTGAAACCCACAGAAAAATCAGCCAAGACACTGATCTTGGGCAGAAACCATTCGGGTCAAGGCTCTATGAACCGGAACCTTGGCAACCAACCCCACCAAAACCAACATTTTGTTGGGAGTATAGACCAGCCAGCAATTCTTGGCGCGTTGTTGAAATCACCTGGGGACCGCTTTGCCTCTGGCAATGACCTTCCCCTCCAGGAAGGGTCCCGGCTCAATCAAATCCTCACCCTTCTCAAACAGGCTATTACCGGACAATTACCCGTCAATGAAGACACTCATGCTGGAGACGACCACGCCAGAGGTGCGCGCGTCGGATACGGGAAGGCATTAGGTCAACACCCTTCCTTGGAAAGTTGGTCCTTAACACTGTCTCAGTCGTGGCAAGCAGGGCCTTATGATGTTCATGCTTTTCAGGTGGAAAATGTGTCGGAAGCGCCTCTAAAACTTCAGGAAAAGGATTTTTATGAGCCTGGGGACCTGGCTTTAAGCCTTGAAGCCCGTGTCCTTGCCGTTCAGGGAAAAACAGCCCTTTATGTGGTGTGTCCTAGAAAGGGGGACTTTTTATGAAAATTCCAGCCCCAAAAATCCTGTCAGAAATGGATTTTTCTGGCATCAAAAACCGCCAAAAATATTTGCTATGGGGTTTTGGGGCTTTTGTGATAGGGGGAATGCTTATTTATGGATGGGTATCCATGAGGGAGACTTCTTTAACCCACAAACAGGAATTTAAAAGCTCTCTCCTCACGGGGTCAAGCCGGATTAATTCTCAGGAAGCCTGGGTTTATCAATTTAAAACGGAAGCGGAGATTGCGAAGAAGCGCATAGATACTTTAGAAGATATGCTCTCAAAGCTTTTAAAAATAAACAAGGCCCCTAACACCTCTTCTATAGGGCCGTCCCAAACCACATCCAAAAACCTTCCTCAAGAGGATACATCGCCTGCTGCTCTTATAGAAAGCCTGCGCCAAGATTTAAAAAGTGAGGGTCAAAATTCGTTAGATGAACACCCATCGGGTCGGGACCTTCCAGGGCAGGATCTTTCACAAGCTAAGAATAACCCCACCAGGAACGGAGCCGTACAGGCTTCCGGGGTGTTACCCCCTGCCCCCGGTCCTTTCTTGCCGCCGCCTCCTGGATCCCTGGCCTCTGAAACGCTGTCTGCTTCTACGCCTCCCTTTCGTTCCAAAGCGGTTCGTAAAATTTCCTTATCCTTAAGGAATCCCCGCGGCAACATGCTTCTCAAGACTGTTGATAACACGGTACCTGCTGGCGCTTTTGCAAAGGCTGTCTTGTTGGGTGGCGTGGATGCAAGCGCTTCCATCCAGGCATCCAGCGACCCCCGCCCGGCCTTGCTTCGTTTGACGGATGCGGGAACCCTTCCCCGGAAATTCCGCTCAGACCTGAAAGGGTGCCATGCCCTTGCTGCGTGCTATGGGGACATTTCCAGTGAGCGTGTTTTTATGCGTCTGGAAAAGCTGACCTGCACGGAACGTAAGACAGGCGAGATCGTGGAAGTCAAAGTCCAGGGCTATGTTGCTGGAGAAGATGGGCGCACAGGCGTTCGGGGAACCGTCGTGGACCGGGCGGGAGAGAGTATGCGCAACGTTTTGATCGGAGGATTTCTAGGAGGCATTGGCGAAGCTTTACCCAACCTGCCCCTATGGGAATGAAAGACATGATCAAGCATGGGGCTGGAAAAGGTATCAATAACGCACTGGATAAATATGCTGATTTTTATATCAAGCGAGCAGAACAACTCCAACCCGTTATTCAAGTCGCAGCAGGTCGCCAGGTCGATATTGTCTTTACGGAAGGGATCTCCATGGGAGAGAGCCTTTACCGCCAGGCTTTAGGTCGATCCAATGACCAGGGACGGTATCACGATATTGCTGCGGTGCAGCAATATCAGGAACCAGGTGAACAGCCATAAAGGAGGCAAGGATTATGGGAAAAACAACGCGGAACCAGGCAAAACGGTCAAAGGTATGGGGAATGCCCTTCAGGCTATTTGGGCATTTTTTTGACGCCTGGTTCCTGATCCCTGGTTCCTGTTGCTGCTTAGCCGCCATGCTCTGCGCCTGCAGCACGACCTCAGAAACATTCGACTGCCAGGCGGGAAAGGGTGTGGGATGTAAGTCCATATCGGAAGTCAACCAGATGGTTAACGAGGGTAGTACTCCCTATTCAGAAACCAGATATCAGGAACCAGAAATCAGGATAAACACCCAGGATGTTGAGGCTATACCTGATCCAGTAGAAGCTCATCTCTCCGATATTCTGACGGTTCATCGTGTCCCTGAAGAACACTTAAGGGTCTGGATTGCACCGTTTCAGGACGAATATGGCAATTTGCATGAAGGTAGTCTGGTCCATACCGTGTTCAAGCCTGGGCATTGGCAATTGAAGGCCTCACCGCAAAGGGTCGTTGACTCAAGATTCAGCCGCCCAGGGGCCAATGACCCCGTGGTTATTAACCCTATGGGTGATGCAGGGGAGCTTGACTGATGCTCTCCAAGCTCGGTGAAAAAATTGCAAAAGCGTTTGGGGAGAAGGATCTAGGGGTTCCTTCAGCTTCATACTTTGATGCTATTCTGGACAGCTCTGGCCGCCAGTTCATGATGGCTGACCTGTTCCTTTACGACAGCTATGATGACCAGACGCAGTTGTTCCACAATCAGGATAGCATCGGGTTTGTTTTAGAAACCCTGCCCCTCATTGGGGCATCAGAAGAAATGCAAAAAGAGGTTTCCAGCCTTTTCCAGTATATCTTGCCAGAAGGAAGCAGCTTGCAAGTGATGCTTTGGGCGGATCCCCATATTGGGGACCTTTGCGACGCCTGGAAAGCAATGCGGGTTAACCAGCAACCCATCATACAAAAACTGGTTGAGCGGCGTGCTGACTTTTTAAAGAACATGGCTTTTGATTCCCCCCAATCGCCTTATGTCTTGCGTAACTTCCGGTGCCTGTTGAGCTACAGCCAACAAGATTGCGGCAACAACCCTGTGGCCCTTGAAGGCGTGACGCAAATTTTAAGCCAGCTCAAAACCTCCCTTGAAATGCTCCGCTTGCCTGTTACAGTTTGGCAGCCTGAAGATTTAATCAATACGCTAGAGGGCATGCTATGCCTGGACCCTTCCGAAACATCTGCACGTAACCGCTCCTGGAATCCATTTGACTCATTGCAATCCCAAATCACCTCAGCTGAGAGCAACCTCCTGGTAGGATCGAACGGTTTGGTTTTGAATAAGGAGGGCAACGATTCAGTTACAGTCAGGACCTACAAAGTCAAGCAATACCCTGAAATGTGGTCGCTCCATGCCATGGGGCGGTTGATTGGGGATAATGAACGGGATATGGCGCAAATCCCCTGCCCTTTTTTCATTCATTATGGGGTTCATATTCCACACCAGGAAAAGCCTCAAAAGAAGGTTACGAGCAAGGCCCTTTACGTCCATACGCAAAGCCAATCGTCTTTGACCAAATATCTGCCCTCCCTTCAACGGGAATCGATAGAACTCACGTTTGCGCGGGAGCAGTTGAATAAGGGGGAACGCATTGTTCAGACCCATTTTACGGTTGCCTTATTTGCAAAAAGCGATCTTCTCCCCA
>JAJONN010000095.1 GCA_021323455.1 Alphaproteobacteria bacterium
GTTCCTAAATCTCTTTGGATCGTTCTTAAATATATAAATAAAGCGACAATGCAAAGAGCGGCTTGCAAAACCATCGCGTACCAAAAATTATAGTTTGTAATGTGAAGCCGAAATATAAAAAACAAGGCATTCAGAGGACGCCGCATATTCCAGCTATCAAGGTATCCGATATCATTAAAATAGTATCCTGATCCAAAATAACTACTCGCATCCGAATAGGGAAGAACCCCTCCCAAAGTGGAATATTGAGCATCAAAGCCAACAGGTATTGGGAAACCCAACCAAGCATTGAGAAGTGGCCCCCCTAAAGCTGAGATCGCCAAGATACTCCAAAGCAGCCAATGATTAGAAAAAAAGCTTAAGTTTTTTATAGGCATGTATCACCATTCTTACGGGCCTGATAGCGAATAGGGACTTCAATAACTTTCATATTGAGTTTTGAAGCCCCAAAAATCAATTCAAAATCCCCAAAAGGATCAAAATCTCCAAAAAATTTCCGTTGATCTATAAGGCGTTTATAGTCTTTGGCTAAAAAAACCTTTGTCCCACAGAGGGTATCTGTAAATCGCTGAGATAAGAGGTAAGAAAATAGCCAAGAAAAGACTTTATTGGCGAGAAAGTTTAAGAATCGCATCGCTTGGTTTTCCATAGGGTAAATCAAGCGTGTCCCATTCACAAACTCGCCCTGGCCTGTAGAAATAACCTGATAAAATTTAGGGAGCTGTTCAGGGGGAACCGTTAAGTCTGCATCTAAAATCATGAGGAGCTCTCCACGGGCTTTCTCAAAACCAAGATGAACTGCATCAGCTTTGCCTTTTCCATGCTGTTGAAAAGCCTTTATATCCAAGTGGGTGTATTTCTCTTTTACCCTTAAGATTTCTTTCCAGGTATCATCTTTGCTATGGCCTTCAATATAAATAATTTCCATATCCTCGCAAAATCGCGGAAGGCGTTGAATAGCTGACTCAATATTGCCTTTTTCATTTCGGCAAGGAATAACCACAGTTGTGGAATAAGCTTTTGGGATATAAGTCGGGCGCAACCTGGCAACAACATAGCTTCTCAGGCATAGCTTTCTTAAACCCGGCAGGGTCGCAATAAATTTGTTAACCAAGGTGTCAATACCTAAGAGAGGAATGGGGATGAGTTGTTGGTACTCCTTGCGAATCATCTCAAACCCTGAAAGTTCTGCAATCTTTTCAATATCAGTAGTGGACAAGAAATTTTGGGGAGGTTGAGGGGATTTCATTCTCACGAACTCAGCCAATTTAACCAAGAACTCCCAGTGTTTGGTATAGTAGGAGACAATAAGGCGTGTCTGAGGGTTACAAAAGAGAGCTATATTTTCTAGCGCAAGTTGTACATCATCAAAGAAACCGATCACGTCAGAAATGATAATGACATCAAACGTCTCCCCTTCTGAAAAAGGAAGCCGTGCCTCAGCATCCTGTGCATAAAACCTGAGGGTTGGATGACGTGCTTTTGCGTAATCAATCATTTGAGGACTTAGATCAATTCCAATGCCAACACTCGGGGAAACGCTGGCCAGTAAGTCCCCGTTGCCGCATCCAATTTCGAGGACCTTTAAGTGAGGTTCAACCAAAAATTGGTGGTATTTTTGATCTTGAAGATGGAATTTTCGGTTAAAACAAGTAAAATCCTTGATCTTGTCAAAATTTCTTTCAATAGAATCAACAATCTGTTGTTTTCGATGAGGGAAAGTCGGCGTATTGTGAGTAAAGGTCATGTGCCATACGATCTTCAAAATTACGGTAATCTTTTGCAGTAAAGCTCAATACCCCTTTAATTTCAACACCGAATTGGGAGAGGTAATCATAAATCTAGTAATATGCGTAAAAATTCGGTAGAAACAAGGTATATTTATGGATCATCTAAAGGTTTAAATTTTATGTCATTGAAAATTTTGATACTGGGGGTTAACGGATTTATCGGCAGCGCCTTAACAGAGGCCATTTTAAAAGAAAAAACCTGGCAAGTTTATGGTATGGACATGGGAACCGACAAGTTAGACGGTTCCTTGGGTCATTCGCGGTTTCATTTTGTCGAAGGGGATATCACCATCAATAAGGAATGGATTGAATACCACATTAAAAAGTGTGATGTCGTCCTGCCGCTGGTTGCTATTGCAACGCCTGCCATTTATGTGGCTGACCCTTTGCGCGTTTTTGAGCTGGACTTTGAAGCCAACCTGGAAATTGTCCGCAAATGCGCCCGATACAAGAAGCGGGTGGTTTTCCCGTCAACATCTGAAGTCTATGGCATGTCTCAAGATTCCCTCTTTGATGAGGAATCATCTAACCTCGTTTTAGGCCCCATTCACAAACAACGCTGGATTTATTCTTGTTCCAAACAATTACTAGACCGGGTGATATATGCCTACGGTATCCGTGATGGCTTGGATTATACCCTTTTTCGCCCTTTTAATTGGGTGGGACCTAAATTAGATAATATCTATTCTTCCAAAGAAGGCTCTTCCCGGGCCGTCACTCAATTTATCTGGGATATTTTGCACAAGGGGGAGGTGAGGCTAGTTGATGGAGGGCAGCAACGCCGTACCTTTACCTGCATTGATGATGGTATTGCCGCTTTGCTTAAAATTATTGAAAATAAAGATGGCTGCGCAACAGGGCGCATCTTTAACCTAGGCAATCCGAAGAACGATGTATCGATTCAATACTTGGTGGATCTGTTGGTTGATCTCATTAAAGGTTACCCCGGCTATGAGGAGGTTGCGGAAAAAGTACGCATCATCCCTGTGGACTCGCACGCCCATTACGGTGTTCATTACCAAGATACGCTTTATCGTGTTCCTTCTATCGAGAATGCTAAAAATCATTTGGGGTGGGTTCCAACAGTTGACTTGCGGGAAGCTTTAAAAAAGACATTGGACTATCATCTCAGCAAACCAGCTTTGCCATTGAACGACGAAGAGGCAGCTTGACGCCTGTAAATTATCCCAACACGATTGAGAGATAAAAGGATAAGCATGCAGCGAACAAAACTTAAATTGAATATTGCAATAAATTATGAAACTTGCCCTTAAGATTGACGTCGATACAGAACGAGGAACACGGCTTGGTGTTCCTGCGTTGCTGGATCTTTTAGGCCAGCATGGTATTTCCGCTACATTTCTGTTCTCACTCGGCCCTGATAATACAGGACGCGCGATTCGGCGTATTTTTCGCCCCGGATTCTTAAAAAAAGCCAGCCGAACTTCTGTCATAGACATCTATGGATGGCGCACACTTCTAAATGGCCTGTTGTGGCCTGGCCCTCACATCGGAAAGCGCCATGGAGCAATTATGCGTCGTGTCCGAGATGAGGGACATGAGACAGGCATTCACTGTTATGATCACATCCGGTGGCAGGATGGTTTATCAACGATGACCCT
>JAJONN010000026.1 GCA_021323455.1 Alphaproteobacteria bacterium
CTTTGGCTTTCTCAGGGCTTTCCCATCAGCGCCACAAATTCATTCTCGCTTAAAATTGTAATGCCCAATTCCCGGGCGGCTTTGGCTTTTGATCCGGCATCTTTTCCGACCACGACATAGTCTGTTTTGCTGGTCACGCTTCCCGTTACCTTAGCCCCCCGACGTTCGGCGTGCGCTTTGGCCTCGGCGCGGCTTAAGGTTGGTAAGGATCCCGTAAACACAATGGTTTTTCCAGATAAAGGTGAAGAAATGGTGGCCTCAACGATAAAATCCGGGATGGTGAGGAGGGCGCTTAATGCTTCCATAATTTCAATATTATGGGGTTGTCTAAAGAAGCCAACAAGGTCTGATGCCATATTGGCCCCAATACCTTCAAGGGCGAGCAACTCTTTCCAGGCTTCAGAGTTTTGGTCTTGCGCCTGGGTCATTTGTTGCGTGAGCGTTGTCAGGGACCGGTAATGCCGCGCCAGTAGCTTGGCCGTGACAGCTCCCACCTGGGGGATTCCTAAGGCGTAAATGAACCGGTCCAGCGAAATTGTCCGGCGCTGGTCGATGGCCTGAAACAAGTTTCTGGTAGATTGTTCCCCCCACCCTTCCGTGTTCCTCAAAGGGGTGAGGGACTGGCGGTCGCGGGTCTCAAGGGTAAAAATATCTGCGGGCGTTCGGATCAACTTCTCTTGGTAAAACGTCTCAATATGCTTTTCCCCTAAACCTTCAATATCAAAAGCCTGCCGAGAGACAAAATGTTTCAGGCGTTCAACAGCCTGGGCGGGGCAAACAAGGCCGTCAGTGCAGCGGCGCGCGACTTCCCCTTCTGTACGGACGGCAGCGCTTCCGCATACAGGGCAAGACCCAGGGAACACAAAAGGGCGGGAGGCAGGGAGGCGTTTTTCAGGGAAAACACGTAAGACTTGCGGAATTACGTCGCCAGCCCGTTGAATCTCTATGTGGTCGCCAATGCGGACGTCCTTTCGGGCAATCTCATCTTCATTGTGAAGGGTTGCCCGTTGCACAACCACGCCCCCAACAGTGACGGGCTTTAAAATGGCGACGGGCGTTAAAACACCCGTCCGTCCCACTTGAATGAGGATGTCTTCAACAATGGTTTCTGCTTTTTCAGCCGCGAACTTATGGGCAATCGAATGGCGGGGCGTTCGGCCAACAGCGCCTAAGCGGTTTTGCCACTCCAGGTTGTTGACCTTATAAACCACACCATCAATATCATAATCCAGATCAGCCCGGATGCTTTCAAGCTGATGATAAAATGTCATGACCTCATCTTCATTTTGGCAAATTTGGCGTAAACGGGTTACGGAAAACCCCCAACGGTTGAGAGATTCTAGAATGTCCCCTTGCGTTTGGTCTTTCCTGTCGCCAGGCAAGGCATGGTAAGCATACGCAAAGAAATGCAATGGACGTTTGGCCGTGATTTTAGGGTCAAGCTGGCGAACAGACCCGGCCGCTGCATTACGCGGGTTGGCGAATTCAGGCTCTCCGGCAGCCGTACGTGCCTTATTTAAGGATAAAAAATCATCCCGCCGCATATAAACTTCACCCCGGATTTCCAAGCTTTGGGGAATATGCTCTCCTTGCAAGATTAAAGGGACGTCCTTAACGGTGCGCAAATTATGGGTGATGTCTTCTCCCTCGCTTCCATCCCCACGTGTGGCACCCAAAACAAAGCGGCCGTCCTGGTAATGGAGCGAGGCAGAAAGCCCATCAATTTTAGGTTCGGCCATCATTTCAACGGCTTGGTCTTCTGGTAATTGCAGGAAGCGGCGGATGCGGTTTAAAAAATCAGTGACATCTTCAGGGGAAAAAGCGTTATCCAGAGAGAGCATCGGCTTGTGGTGCCTGACTTTTTTAAAGCCAGCAGCAGGGGCAGCCCCGACACGCAAAGAAGGACTATCGCTGCGTCGCAAATCCGGGAAACGGGCTTCAATCGCACGGTTGCGAAGGACCAGGGCGTCATAGTCAGCATCACTGATTTCTGGGGTAGCTAGTTGATGGTACAAATAATCATGGTGGGCAATAAGATTTGCCAAACAAGCCAGTTCTTCAGCTGCTTGGTCAGGGGTGAGCTGGTCAACAGGGTAGGTTGATAGGGACATTCATATTTCTTTTTCAGGGTTGTTGATGAGGAAATACTAGCGGATTTTGGAAGAGGGGGACAAGGAGGATTCCAGTTGTAAGGGGGAATTTCAGGTTGGAGATCATAAGCCTGCGCATAAAAATCATGGTAAAACCTGAATTTGAGTGGTTAGTTTTCTAAAAATTTCTGGTTTTTCTATTTTAAGAAATCTATTTGTTTTTGAATTGCTATAATGTTATCTTAAGGTCTGCCTGGTGCCGGTACATCATGACATTGGCTTTTAAAATAGCGTACCTTTAAAGCCTTCCTTGTACCACGGACGTTTTTAAAAAATATAAAAAAATACAGGGACTAAAATGAAAAATTTTATAAAAGCACTTTCAGTTTTATTATTTATGGGAACCCCGTTTGTGGCTTGCGCAGCGCAGGACGATAACAAACAAGGTGAGGAGGTATACGCAGGCCCAGCGGCTGCTCATCCAGCGCGAGCTAACCTGCTTAGGATTGTAGGAGAGAGAGCCCCGAAAGAAATAAATCTTGCGCTAAAAGTTTTGGAGGCGTCGTATGAGGCAGAGCCGCGGGGAATTTCAGGTTCTCAATATGGTTTGTCTTTTCCCATAACTCCTGAAATATTGGCTCAATTGATGGAGCAATGCCAGGGAAAAGTAGTTGCTGGCCTTGGGGCGGCAGATGGCATAAATGAAATTTTATTGGGACTGGCTGGCGCAAAGCGTGTCTATGTAAATGATATAGTAGAGGCAGAAATAAATAGGTTTATGGGGTACCTTAACAGCGCTCAATTACAAGAGACTTTAGATAAGTTCGTTCCAATTCAAGGAGATGCTTTAAAAATAGGCTCCTACATCCCTTCTGGTACAGTCGATATTTTATATGCCAGAAATTTATTGCATTTGTTGCCTGTTAATAAGCATGAGCGCTTCTTTGAGATCGCAAAACAACTTTTAACACCTGATGGGTTGTTGGTTTTGAGCGTGCATCATAGAGCAAGTGGCCTTTTCTCTGGAGATCCTGATATATTTTGTTTTAACAAAGAGACCGTTGTCCTGGATGTTTTTAACTCAGCTCCTCAAACACTTAACACACACTTATGTCCATCTCCTCAACAGAATGGGGACCCGTTAGCATATACGAGTACGGATATTGCTGAGTTTGGGTCTGGGGATGGTTACCCCAATGGTTGTAAATTATATAAGGGCGCTTTAAATGCGGTAAATAAGGAACTCGTACCTGTCTTGCTTCGTTATATTAAAGATAATAGAGCCACATGGTCAGCATTATCTCAACTGCAGCCAGGTTCCTTCAAAATACGTGTTGTGAAAAATTTCCATATAGCCTACACAGCTGACAGAATAACAGCTCTACTTGAAGACTATGGCTTTGAGCCAGTTGAGATGAGTTTTATAAATTCAAAGGGCCATACCAGCACGCCTGAAGAAGGGTTATTTATCAATATTATCGCGAAACGAAGAGCTTTGAGGGTGGCCCCTGACGTATTTCGCCGTATCGCCGATCGACGTATCGATCAAGGAAAACCTGGAATCATTAAGCAATGTTGTGAGCGTCTGCTGTATCTGTTTTCATAGATTGGACTAGTACAGCGTTCACTTAATTTTGCCCCCCAATGTTGTCATCCTGGCCCTTAGGTTTTGTTAGCTGAACGCAGTGAAGCGTTACAAAACCTTAGGAGCTTCCTAAGCCCTAGGATGACAGCCCCATGGGTCTCAAAATTAAGTGAACACTGTACTAGAATAAGCTCCCCTTCGCCAATAAGAAATAACCAAACCTAAACAGGATGGGTTTTTGCGGCGTTTGATGTTGGCTAATTGAGCCGTAGAAGGCTTTCCTAATTGTGGCATCAGTACATCAGTAATATTAGGGCGTCAGGAGCCAAAAATCCTTAAGCTTTTGGAGGGACCCATCTGCTTCCATGTCGCTCAAAACCTTGTCAACTTGGGGGGTAAGAGGAGACCCTTTCGGGAAGGCCACAGCAGCGCCACTGATTTCGCCGGGAACACCAATCAATTTTGTATTGGGGCGGGATTTCTTGATGGCTTCGGCTTCCGATATGCCGAGAATCAAGCAACTCACGTTCCCTTTTTCCATGTCGTGAAGTAAATCAGGCAGCGTGCTTAAGGATTTCACTGTCAGGTTGACATCTTGCGTCAAAACCTCGTTGGCATAGGTTTCATGGACGGATCCGCTTTGGACGCCCACATGGTGCCCTGCTAAATCAGACACGGTTTCAACGGAGGAAGTTGCCTTACATACCATAACCCGTTTAGATTTGATGTATTCTTTTGAGAAATCAATAGCCTTGCGCCGCTCTGGGGTCGGCGTGATAGAGGAGATGGCCGCATCAAGACGGCTCGTTGACAAGGATCCCAAAATAGCATCAAAGGACATGTCCTTGAATTTGACTTCCTTGTTCAGGCGCTTTGTTATTTCTTTCATTAAATCAATATCAAAGCCAACAATTTCCCCGTCTTTGATGTATTCAAAAGGCGCATAATCGGCGGACACACCAATGGTGAGTATTTTCCCGGTTCCGTCCTTTTTCCCATCGCAGGCAATCAGAAAAGCACAGGCAACCAGCGCAACGCTTACGAATTTTGAAAATTTCACCCTCATTCTCCCACCTCAACTTGTCCTTGGTCTCATAATGTAAGTTTTATTGTTTTTAGAGGAAACTTCAAGGAGAAAAGCACAGCTTGTAACCTTCAGCCCTCTTGACAAACGGGGAACTTCCTCTAAAACTTAAAGAGTCGTTCATCTTTAAAGAAAGAGCCAGTTCATGATCAAAAAAGCCGCCATTTTAGCCCTGCTTACTACCGTAACCCTTAGTCCTATTTTTGCTGAAGCAAGACCTGTGACCACAGCGTCAGGTCTTCAGTATACGGATGTGAAAGAGGGGACGGGACCATCTCCGAAAAATGGCCAAGTCGTGAGTGTGCATTACACCGGAACTTTGCCGGACGGCACGAAATTTGATAGTTCTCGGGACCGACCCGCCCCTTTTAAATTTACATTAGGGGCAGGCCAGGTCATTAAAGGGTGGGATGAAGGGATTGCAACTATGAAAGTTGGCGGTCAAAGAAGCTTGGTTATTCCTCCTGAGCTTGGCTATGGCGCGCAAGGGGCAGGAGGCGTTATTCCCCCCAACTCAACCTTGCACTTTGATGTGGAATTGATCGGCGTCGAAGGGTAAGGGGGCGGAGGGCTGAAGAGCCTTTATGGCTAAAGATCAGCCCTTCCGGGAAAGCATGCAAAGGATTTATCCGTGCCAAATCTGGCCGGTGCCCTCAAGGTCTTTAAGCCAGCGTATCGTGTTATCAAAATGCGCCAAAAGTTTTTGTTGGTTATCTGACATCCCTTGCGTTAACAACCAATCATAAGATGCGTTCCAAAATATGGGATTAAATGGTGGCACAATGCGTAATGGGCTTGTTGGCGTTATATCCAGTATAAGGTAACCTTCCAAGGCTACTACGAAGTTATCGACCGCAAAGCATGGTTGTTCATGATTTGGAAAGTAAAAACGTATTTTTTGCCCATCAGTTGCCTCGGTTCTTGCAATCCCACTATGGCCGTCAATCGATCTGTCAATTTCATTTATAGAAATAGTGGCCATCCTTGGAATAGGTTTGCCTTCTTCTTTTGATACTGTGATGATTTCATCCATGACATAAGCAAGGCCACCGCCAGTGCAAATCATGTCTATAAAGTAGGTTGTGCGTGTCGCCATGTTATCCAGGATGAGTCCAGCTTTATCCATACGCGTCCTCAAATGTAGCAACCTTTCAGGTGTAACGCGGTCTTTCTTATCTATCATTCCCCCCCGGATTGCATTGGGGGATCCGGAAAATGGAAAGGTAACAAGTTGGCGATGGTTTTCATCTGAGGGATCATGAGATACTAAGTGCGTCAGCGCCCTGTAAATCAGAAAAGGCGTACTGCCAAAGGCGACGAGCATATCACCTTGTCTCGTATTTTTAAAAATTCTTTGGGCAGTGCTGCCTATGTTAGATATCATGTTGCTATCCAAAAGGCATTCTGGCTTAAAATTCTCTGGATATTGTATCTGCTGCACTTTTTGTCCTATACCAAAATGAGCATTGGAAAAAAAATTATTAAAGATGTGAGATTTTTCTTCTGAAGAAAATTCTCGGTATTCTAATGCTCCTTGCTCAGGCAAGCTGAAAACCCCTGCTTTGTTTAATATTGTCTGTAACCAGTCAGATACATATTTTTTTACTTCTTCCGGGTACGATTCTTCATTTACTGATGGTTTAATGCCAGAGTTTTTAAAAACCATCATATTAAACTCTCGAATAGCTTCATTAACAATAATTGGGAATTCTTTGATGATATTATTTACCTCTTTCGGCGACAAATGTTGGTAAAATTCCCCGTAAATTATATAAGCGAGGATCTCTTTTAAGTGAGAAAGTTCGTAAAGGGGGTGTACTGTCTTCCGGGGATATAGTCTGTCGAAGACGGCAACGGGATCTGGGGCAAAGCCCGCCCTGACTGCGACTGCGGCTTCTCTTAGTGTGGCGAGGTCAGGATTGTTGTTTTTCTGCTCTGGTTGATCCGAGTTTTCTGAATGTTGAACTGGCAACCTTTGGCCATGAAACCCTTCTCTATCCTGCTGGCTTGCGCCCTCCGCCGTATGCCCTGTAAATAAGCTACCTGTAAGAAATAAAATCGGAATAATTTTCTTGAAAATTTTCATTTTATAGTCCTTTTAAATTATTTGATTCTAAATGGTAAAAATTCGGTTTTCTTTATTCAACAGTTAAAATATATTAATTAAATTATTAATAAACAATATATTTTTTCATTTACGTTTTCTGGTCTGTAAAGTAAGAGGTTTCTTGGATCACTTTTCTGAAAATATCTTATGAAATTTCAAGAATATACTGGGTTAATCCGAAGCGTATCGGTTTTATAATTTGGAAATACTCATTGCTTACCAACCAAGGCCCTTCATAAAAATATGGAAAATCAATATAATTTACAAACAACTTATTTGAGATACATTCATTAAAAATCAACAAATTAATGTTTTTCATAAGACGATCTTGCCTTGTCCCTTTGCATTGAGGTCAGCTTTGAGGTAAAACTTAAATCATGACATCACCCTTATCCCATCCTAAATCCCTTTTGCACTGGGGAGAAGCTTTGGTCTCCTTTTAGGGCTTGTGGTTTCGCCAAGCGATTATCAGCAAGGGGAGAGCGTACGGATCATGTATATTCACGTACCTGCCTCCTGGGGCGCTTTGAGTGTCTATACAGTTATGGCGGTTTTGAGCGGGTGGGGGTTTGTGGCGCGGGTGCCGCTTCTTCACCTCATAACCAAGTCCATCGCTCCTGTTGGCATGGCTTTTGCCCTTATCAGTTTGGGAACGGGCGCTATTTGGGGAAAGCCAACCTGGGGGGCCTGGTGGGTATGGGACGCGCGCTTGACGTCCATGCTCCTCCTGCTTTTTTTATATGGGGGATATTGGGCTTTCGTCACAACGGTTGAGGAAGAAGAAAAAGGTCTGGTGGCAGGGGCAGTTATTGCCCTTGTGGGATGGGTCAATGTGCCGGTTATCAAGGGGTCGGTTGAATGGTGGCATACCCTTCATCAGCCCGCCAGCGTGTTGCGCTTTGCAAAACCTGCTGTTCATTGGACGATGCTCACACCGCTTTTATGTATGGCCATGGCTTTTGCCGCTTTTGGATTTGTGCTTGGTATTATCCGGCTTCGGACAGAGCTGAATGCGCGAAAAATCCGGGCCCTCCAGATCCGGGAAGGGCTGCCGCATCTTCAAAAAGAGGCTGCCTGATGGACGTAACGTCTTCGCACTTCCCCTATATTATTGCAGCCTATGCTTTGGGAGCATGTGTTTTGACATTATTAACCTATTGGGTGGTTCAAAAGGATCGCAAAGTTCGCCAGCAATTGGCAAAATGGCAGCCTGATGCACCCTAGGAAGCGGCGGCTCTGGTACCTAGCGCTGGTCTCTCTGTTTTTAGGGGGGGCAACCCTTGTTGTTTTGACGACGCTTAATGATCATCTGTTGTTTTTTATGATGCCAACAGATGTCTTGACGAAGAAACCAACAATGTCGATTCGCTTGGGCGGATTGGTCGAAGAGGGAAGCCTCCAACGCCATGAAAAAAGTTTTTCCGTCACGTTTCGTGTTACAGATGGGCAACATTCAATTCCTGTGTGGTACCAGGGAATTGTTCCCGACCTTTTTCGGGAAGGGCAAGGGGTTGTTGCAGAAGGTATTTTATTGAAAGAAGGGGTTTTCCAAGCCACGCGCTTGCTGGCCAAACATGATGAAAAGTATATGCCCCGGGATGTTGCCGAGGCGCTGAAGGCCAATGGCCAGTGGCGGCCTCCTGTTCAGGAGCGACGACCATGATCCTTGCGTATACGGGCCAAGCTTTTCTTGGCATCGCCCTGCTTTTGGCAGCGTTACAAACGGTTGGGCCAGCACGCTATATTTCTACCAGCCGCTTCTCTTATGGACAGGCGCTGTTCGTTTCTCTGGCTTTTGGATTGCTTCTCTATGCTCATGTGACGGATCAGTTTGCCCTTTTATCCGTGGTTTTGCATTCCCATACGGAAAAACCCTTGCTTTATAAAATATCCGGCGTGTGGGGAAACCATGAAGGATCGATGCTCCTGTGGGTCCTGATTTTGTCGGTCTATGGAGCGGTTGTTGCCCGCCAAGTGAAGAGGCTTGAGGCGCCGTATCCCCTTGCAGCGCCCCTCATGGCATTCATGAATTTTGGCTTTCTCCTCTTTGTGCTGATGGCTTGTGACCCCTTTACTATTGCCGATCCTGCCCCTCTTCAAGGTCAGGATTTAAACCCCCTTCTTCAAGATCCAAGCCTGGCGATCCACCCCCCCATCCTTTATATAGGATATGCCGGTTTTGCTGTCCCTTTTGTTTTTGCTGTTGCCGCTTTGATTGACGGAAAAGTGCCGGATCTGTGGGCAGACTTGATGCGTCCCTGGATCTTGTTCGCCTGGACTTTCCTAACCCTTGGGGTCGGGCTGGGAAGTTTTTGGGCTTATTATGAATTGGGTTGGGGTGGCTGGTGGTTTTGGGATCCGGTGGAAAATGCTGCGCTTATGCCCTGGCTCACTGCAACGGCTCTGCTTCATACTGTGGTTGCATTAAAGGCGACGAAAACGCTTCAGGCAGGAACACTATTCTTAAGCATTTTGACTTTTGCCTTGTGTTTGTTCGGCACTTTCCTTGTTCGTTCTGGGCTTCTGACGTCTGTTCATAATTTTGCCGTTGACCCAGAGCGTGGCGCTTTTATCTTCATCTTGTCTTCCCTTTTGATCTTGCCAGCCCTTGGCCTTTTCTTCTGGCGGTTACCAAAAGTACGCTCTATCGTTTCGACAATCCCCTTGTCTAGATCTGGCCTCATTTTATTAATGATGCTGTTTTTGGTGACGGGAACAGCGACGGTGGCTCTTGGGACCCTTTACCCGCTGATTCTGGAAGCGTTTGGGCAGAAGATGACCGTGGGAGCGCCTTATTTTAATGCGACTTTTGTGCCGATGATGCTGCCCCTTTTGGTTCTTCTAGGGTTAGGGCCTTGGTACAGCTGGCCAGCTCATGGTTTGGCCTCTTCTGCTGTCCGTTGGCTCCTTCCGCTATCTTGCCTGACAATGGTTGTTTTTTTCGTAGCTTGTCTTGGCTTTGGCGTGCGCCATATATTGGGATTAGCGGCATTTACGGGCGCGGTTTGGACTATTTTGGCTACGGTTGGGTATGCGCTTAAGAAAAAGAAAATACTTTCTGGGACAATTTTAGGTCATCTCGGCATCGGTATTGCGGTTTTGGGTATGGTGGGGTCAAGCCTTGGCGAACAAGAAGTCATTAAGGCAGTCAAGGTGGGAGAGACCTTCTCTGTTGGCCCGGTTTCTTTAATGCTCCAGCAGGTGACGACCTATGAAGGCCAGAATTATAAGGCTCAACAGGCAAATTTACAAATTAATCCTGGAGGAGCCACTCTTACGCCAGAAAAGCGCTTTTACTGGACCCAAGGCGTTATCCACGGGGAGTCGGCGATTCGGTCCGTCGGGTTTGGTTGGCTCCACCATATCTATGTGATGATGGGAGAAGAATATGAGGGTCAAAAATGGAGCATCCATGCTTACTACAAGCCGTTTATGAACCTTTTATGGGTTGGAGGGCTTATGGTGGTACTTGGCGGGATAGTTGCTTTTAGGAAACGGTTTCAAGGATTAAAAAAGGTACTGCCCTTGATGATGGTTCTCTGGCACCCAATCCTTGGCATGGGTGCCCATGAGCAGCTTTCCAATCCTTCATTGGAAATACGGGCGCGGCTGCTCAGCCGAAAAATTTTATGTCCCGCTTGTCAGGGGCAAATTTTGGATGAATCCCCCGTTGAATCTGCCGCTCACTTACGCTCCCGGATCCGGCAAGCTTTGAGGGGCGGGCAAACAGATGACCAAATTCTTGAAGGACTGATGGCTCAATATGGGGCACAAGTTGTAGCAACGCCACCTGTTACTTGGGCCACGTATGCTTTGTGGTTTGGGCCGTGGGTTTTATTTGGGTTTGTATTGGGAGGATGGTTTATAAGAAAGCGGCGATCTCCAATTTTATAAGGCAAATAAGTCGTTGAGCGTAACCTCCGTGACGCCAAGGTTTATACTGTTTTCATTAGGGTGGATGCCTTCTGCTGTAATCATGGTTACATAAATTGGCTTGTTTGTTTTATGATGCGTCTGGTAAACAGATATTTTTTGGGAGAGGTTATCAGCGTAACTTTTGGAAATGACAAACTTTCCCTGATGAAACTTGATTTCACACAAATTAATGATTCCATCAGCTCGGTCAATTAACAAGTCAATCTGGCAACCTGCTCCGTCCTCCATTGAGCGCCCTTTTTTTCCAGAGATGTACCGCCAGCTCCCGACTTCTGTTGAAATCGCATGAAGGCCAAGGGCATATTTGATTTGCTCGATATGCTTTAAGCATGTACTCTCAAAAGCATATCCTGCCCAACTTTTCCACCCTTGGGATTGCATCCGGCTCTCCCAGTAGGATGTATTTTTTAAAGACGGCTTTAGCCGTTGAGCTGCAGGTTCTATCCATTTTAAGTAAAACATGACATATTCATCGATAATCCTGAAAAATGTTCCCTTATTGCGGTTTCCGTGAGGCGTAAAGCTTGCAATAAATCCCGCTTCTTCAAGCTCTGACAGCCGCATTTTAAACATTCCGCCAGATGACGAATATTTAGATTTTTCAAGGATCTCTTCCCGTGATACCCCGTGTCGAGCTTTAGCAATCAGGCGGATGATTTCATTATGCGCTTCGGAAGCATCAAATAGGGAGGCAAAGAGGTTTGAAAACTCACTAAATAAAAAGCCGTCTTTTTGAAAACAGAGCCGGTTCAAATTTTGGGCTACGGAAAGCCCCGGCTGTATGCCGTTAAGGTAATGGGGGATGCCCCCAATCGCCATATAAAGTTCAACGATTTGGCGCCTGTTAAATTTTATACCCTTGTGGACAAGGCATTCCTCTGTTTCTCGTAAAGAAAAAGGCATCAGGGGCATGATCTCTGTTAAGCGGTTATGTAACCCTCCTTTGGCGTGTACCAGATTGCTTAACATCCATGATGCGGCGGATCCGCAAACAATAACTTTTAGGCCTGGGCGGGATGACCACCGGGTGTTCCAATAATAGTCCAAGGCTTGGACAAAGCCGGATTTCTGGCTTGCAAACCAGGGAATTTCATCTATGAAAAAAATAATTTTGGTATTTTGAGGGATCGTTTCAAAAGCTTTTGATAATAATTTGAAAGCATCCAGCCAATTTTGGGGAGGTTGCAAGGGTAATCCTTGATAAAATGCGGCTGACAGCTTTTCCGTAAATAGCTTGAGTTGATCGTGGAGCGCCCCGTCTTTCAGCCCCGTTACTTCAAAATAGACGCACTCTACCTCTTGAAAATAGTGGCGGATAAGATATGTTTTGCCAACGCGGCGCCTGCCATAAACAGCCAGTAAGTCTGCGGGATCCCTGCTGTATATTTTCTTGAGAAGAGCTTGTTCTTCTCTTCTACCCGTAATGTTGTTTGTCATGGTTAGCGGTTCCGCTCTGTATGGTTTACGATACTCAGCGAAATCATATTTAAAAATACACATTCCGCTAAGTATGATTTTATTATACTTAGCGGAATCGTGTTTGTAAATGAACATTCCGCTAAGTATCTTTTGAATATACTTAGCGGAATCTTATATTCACTCATGCTCCTCAACGTTAAGTTAATTTTCTTATCGCCGTAGGGCGTCTTGAAAGCCAGCTTTTTTGAGAACAGAAGCAATATAAGCTGTTTTGGCGTCGGTGTAAGCTTCCCTGTCTGTCCCGTGGTCTTGCATGAGTTGGTATTTGAGCGCGGCATAGGTTTGGGCTTCTTGGGAATGCTTACGTAAGTAATCCCGGAAGAGAATGCTGGCTCGCCAATAATCGCTGTCGTACTTTACAACATGAATATGATGGGTTCGCCCCGTACCAAAGGGTGGCATTCCTTTGACAAAGAACATTTTTTCTTTATTGGGGTTTTCTTTCCAGAATGAATATCCAAGGTTTTCAAGGGGGATAACCGCCCTTTGTGCTTCTTCAAGGGAGCGTGTGCCAATATAGATATCGATAATAGGTTTGGCTGCCAAGCCAGGAACGGCGGTGCTGCCAATATGTTGGATGTCCATAACCCAATCTTCGCCTGAAAATATTTCTTTAAGGGTTTTAATTTCTTCCCGCGCAAGGTTCACCCAGGCCGGATTATAATTGACGATATAAATGGCATCTTCTTGGGCTTTTTTATGAAGGATGTCATTTGGATCAGCCATGGGTTTTGCTCATGCAATAAAGAAATATCTTCTTATTCAAGGGCCTTAGGTGAGGGGTTCACCCCATCGTCATAAATAATAACTTCCCCTGGATGTCCCCAGTTCAGGATTTTTCGGGCGCGTTCTTCCAGCATGTCTGGGTCCAGGCTATCCGGGCGCAGGAGGCTGACCCGCCTCTCAAGGGTTTCTTTTTCAGATTGAATTTTAGAAAGGTGTTCCTGAGATTCTGTAATTTTTTGCCGTAACCGCATCCATGAAAAAAGGCCGCGTTCTCCTTGGACAATATGGTACCCAAAGTAAATCATGAGAAGAAGCGCGATTAAGGGACCCAGAATATGATTTAAACGGCCGGTTAAATTCACGATAGAGATCCCTTATACCCAGGCTTGATAAATTTCACGTCCCGCATAGTGGCCCATGGTTGAAAGTTCTTCCTCAATTCGGAGGAGGTGATTGTATTTGGCAACGCGGTCAGAACGGGACAATGACCCTGTTTTTATTTGCCCCGCATTTGTGGCAACGGCGAGATCCGCAATGGTTGTATCCTCTGTTTCGCCAGAGCGATGGGAAATAACGACTTTAAACCCAGCTTCTTTGGCGACTTGAATTGCATCCAACGTTTCTGTAAGTGTCCCAATTTGGTTCGGTTTAATCAAGATGGCATTTCCAGCCCCCATCTTGATTCCTTTGTCTAATCTTTCCGGGTTTGTGACAAACAAGTCATCTCCAACCAACTGGATACGCTTTCCCAATGTTTTTGTCAAAGATGCCCATCCTGCCCAATCTTCCTCGAAGAGACCATCTTCAATAGAGATAATGGGATAATTTTCAAGCAGGTTCTCGTAATATCCAATCATTTGATCTGAGGTGAAGATCTTTCCTTCTCCCTCCATATGGTATTGACCATTTTGATAAAATTCGCTCGCAGCAACATCCAGGGCTAAAAATATATCCTTACCTGGCACATAGCCTGCGCCCTCAATGGCTTGGAGAATAAAGTCAAGCGCCTCGCGGCTGCTTCGTAAAGCAGGGGCAAGTCCTCCCTCATCCCCGACATTGACGTTGTGGCCAGCTTTTTTGAGTAAAGCCTTTAAGGTATGAAAGACTTCAGCGCCTAAGCGAACGGATTCACGGAAGGAGGCAGCGCCGACAGGTACAATCATAAACTCCTGGATATCAATCGGGTTGTCCGCATGAGCGCCGCCGTTAATAATATTCATTAGGGGGACAGGCAGTACATGAGCGTCAACGCCGCCTAAGGAGCGGTAAAGAGGCAGGTTTTGCGCTGCCGCTGCTGCTTTTGCAACGGCCAGGCTGACGCCAAGAATAGCATTGGCGCCGAGGGTGGATTTGTTCGGTGTGCCGTCCAGATCAATCATAACTTGGTCAATGCGTCGCTGATCCAAAGCGTCAAGCCCTTTAACAGCGTTAAATATCTCGCGGTTGATGGCTGTGACGGCACCCATGACGCCCTTGCCCAAGTACCGTCCTTGGTCTCCATCCCGCCGTTCCAGGGCTTCAAAAGAGCCTGTTGAAGCACCGGAGGGGACGGCAGCCCGCCCTCTTGACCCACACGCTAATTCAATATCAACCTCAACCGTGGGAAATCCGCGGGAATCGAGGATTTCGCGTGCTAAAACAGTGGCTATCTGGGTCATCTTTGGCTTCCCTTTAGGTTATGAAAGGAGAGGGATCAAGCCGCTGCGCAGGGATATGCTTTGGCTAATCGGTCAAATTCTTTCAATTCAGACAATAATGGGGGTAAATCTTGAAGCCGGACCATATTCGGGCCGTCACTTGGCGCCTCATCAGGATTTTCATGGGTTTCCATAAAGACAGCCGCGACGCCCACCGACACAGCGGCCCGGGCCAAGACAGGAACGAATTGGCGCTCCCCCCCGGTGGAAGCTCCCGCTCCGCCAGGTTGTTGGACAGAATGGGTTGCATCAAAAACGACCGGGTAGCCAAACCGCGCCATAATGGGGAGGGAGCGCATATCGGATACAAGCGTATTATACCCGAAGGAAGCGCCCCGTTCACACAACATGAGGCGTGAATTGCCGAATGATTCCATCTTCTTGACAACATTGATCATATCCCAAGGGGCCAAGAATTGGCCTTTTTTGATATTAATGGCTTTACCTGTTTCGGCAGCAGCTTTCAAAAGGTCCGTCTGACGACAGAGGAACGCCGGAATTTGCAAAATATCAACAGCTTCTGCGACAGGCGCACATTGTTCAGCCGTGTGGACATCCGTGATGACAGGGCATCCTGTTTTTTCCTGGACTTCGGCCAGGATGGGTAAAGCCTCTTTCATCCCCATCCCCCGTGCTCCATGGATACTCGTTCGATTGGCTTTATCAAAAGATGTTTTATAAATGAATGGAATGCCAAGCCGCTCTGTTATTTCCTTAAGGGCTGTGGACATCTCTAAGGCATGGTGACGGCTTTCTAAAACACAAGGCCCGGCAATGAGGACAAAAGGGAGGTCATTGCCGACGGGGATGTTTTTAATGCTGAGATGTTTAATCATATTAAACCAACCTTTCTTGATGGATAGCGGCTGCTACAAAAGAGACAAACAGGGGATGAGGGTCAAAAGGACGGGATTTTAATTCAGGATGAAACTGTACGCCAACAAACCAGGGGTGATCCTGGCGTTCGATGATTTCTGGCAATTGCCTGTCTGGGGATAAGCCCGTAAAGTGAAGCCCAACACTTTCTAAACGGTCATGGTAGGTCATGTTGACTTCATAACGGTGCCGATGGCGTTCGTAAATAGAAGTTGCGCCATAAATTTTGTGCGCCAAAGACCCTTCTTTGATGTCACATGGATAGGCCCCTAACCGCATGGTCCCCCCTAAGTCACCTTCCTGGGAGCGTTGGTGAAGCATTTTGCCATCCATCCACTCCGTCATCATGCCAACGATAGGGTCAAGGGTTGGTCCGAACTCCGTAGATGAAGCCTCTGTTAAGCCTGCTAAGTTCCGGGCAGCTTCAATAACAGCAAGCTGCATGCCAAGGCAAATACCCAAATATGGAATTTTTTTCTCGCGGGCAATGCGAATCGCTCTGAGTTTTCCTTCAATGCCGCGTTCGCCAAACCCGCCAGGCACAAGGATACCTTGCATGCCGGCCAATCCATCCTGAAAATTCCCTGCATCGGCTGCGTCTAGCCAATGGAGTTTTACATGAACATTGTTGGCAATACCCGCATGGATGAGCGCTTCAGATAGGGATTTGTAGGCATCCAAAAGCTGGACGTACTTTCCAACAATGGCAATATTCACTTGGCCATCTGGGTGGCGAATACGGTCTGCAACGGTATGCCATTTTGATAAATCAAGATTTTCTTTGGCTTCCAAGCCAAAATAACGGCAGACTTGTAAGTCCAGACCTTCCTGGTGGTAACTGACAGGGACCTGGTAAATGGTGTCAATGTCCTGGGCTTCAATGACGCGCTCAGGACGGACATTACAAAAAAGCCCCAGCTTTTGCTTTGCTTCTTGGGAGATGGGGCGGTCGGAACGGCATAATAAGATATCTGGTTGTATCCCGAAACTTAAAAGCTCCTTCACCGAATGCTGGGTTGGTTTTGTTTTCAGTTCCCCGGCGGCGGCAATGTAAGGAAGCAAAGTCAAATGGACGAACAGAGTATTCTCCCGACCGAGGTCATTACTCAATTGCCGGATGGCTTCCAGGAAGGGCAACCCCTCAATATCGCCAACTGTCCCGCCAATTTCACAAATGATAAAATCTTCGCCTGTTAAGCCCGCTGTAATAAAAGCCTTGATTTCATCAATAATATGAGGGACCACTTGGATGGTTGCGCCCAGATAATCCCCCCGCCGTTCTTTTGTTAAAACGGTGGAATAGATTTTGCCTGTTGTCGTGCTATCGCTCGCGTGAGCACAAACGCCTGTAAACCGTTCGTAGTGTCCCAAATCTAAGTCTGTTTCTGTTCCGTCTTCGGTGACGTAGACTTCCCCATGTTGAAGGGGGCTCATGGTACCAGGGTCAACGTTCAAGTAAGGGTCAAGTTTGCGTAATCGGACAGAGTAACCGCGGGCTTGCAACAATGCGCCCAAAGAAGAAGCAGCGATGCCTTTTCCCAAGGAAGAAACAACACCGCCTGTTACAAAAATGAACTTTGTCAAAGGGTACCTCTATATCCACCAAAGCCGCTTATTTTTTTGGGTCTGCCAGCGGCGCAAGGATGGAGGCCGATTCCTTAACCTGGTGTTTGGAAATGATGCCCATGAGTAGGCAATTTCCCATAAAGAGGGCGGCTAGAATCCCTGTTACGCGCGTGAGCAGGTTTGATGTGCCGCGAGCGCTGAACATGCTGCTGGATGCTCCGCCACCCATACCGAGGCCGCCACCTTCACTGCGCTGTATCAAAATAACGCCGATCATGGCGAGGGTGATAAAAATATGGATAATTAACAGGGCAGTCATTTCTTAAAGGTCTCCTCAATCAACATTCGGAATATACATCCCTACCACTATCTTTATGGCGTTCCCGGCGGGATTTGAACCCACGGCCTCAGGATTAGGAATCCTGCGCTCTATCCAGCTGAGCTACGGGAACAGGAACAGTTTCAACTTGTTGCATCTTGGTTACGCAAAAACAAGAAGCTTATTCCTTTATAGGGGGAATTGATAGATCAAACAAGATTTTTGCAAAAGATATGGGCTTTTTTTATTTTACTTGTCTCTGGACAGTTTTAAGAAGGTTTCCTTCAAGTATTCCGTTCCGCAAAAACCTTCATACATCAAGCCAGCGCCAGCCAGCAAAGGAAATGCAAGGAATCCGGTGTTGACGAAGGTGCCCAAAAGGGCGCCAATGGCAACGACGCTGCCCACAGCAATTTGCATTTGCTGATGGATAGGCAAGGATTCCAAGACAGGTGGGTTGTCTTTCTCCTTCTTGAGCGGAAGCCCTGCTGTTATCCAGGCATACATACCGCCTTCCAGCTTCATAATATACTCATACCCAGCATCGGCGAGTAGCTGGCAGGCTTTTCCTGCTTCAGACCCAAAAGCGCAGGAAATATAAATGGTGGGCGGCATAGGGTAGGGGGCGCAGACCTGGGAAATAATATCGGTTGCTCGGAAGGATTCTAGTGGGTAGAGCTTTGCGCCTGCGATATGTCCCTCGTCATATTCAGATTGTGAGCGGACATCCAATAATACGACATTATGGCCAAGTTTGATGCGTCTGTATAAGTCTTCGGCCTTAATGGTTTTCATGGTCATGGCAAATCCTTCATCCATGCAAATCCTTCATCCATATTTTTTATAGCTTATAGGAGGATCCCTTAAATTTTGGTAAATCCAAATTTTCTGACAGGGTTCAAGCGTATATGGTTTTCTGGAGATCAATTTGATCTTGACGACTTAAGCAGTAAGAAGATAAACATGAAGTACATTGTGGCGGGTGTAGCTCAGTTGGTTAGAGCGCCAGGTTGTGGTCCTGGATGTCGCCGGTTCGAACCCGGTCACTCGCCCCATCTATTCCTCTAAATTCTTCCAAACTTCTACCAGCATCTCTTCTGATCTTCTGGTTCCGTAGGAAAACGAGAAAACCAGCGCCAATTTCACGTTGAATGATAATTTCTATCATGTACGATAATCTAAAATTTCCCTAGAATTGAGGAGCGTACAATGAAAAAGATACTGAAATCTTGCATGCCTGCCTTTTATCGTTTTGTCTTCGTCTTTATGTTAGCTTTGTC
>JAJONN010000027.1 GCA_021323455.1 Alphaproteobacteria bacterium
CCAAATCAACCCGATGGCTGCCATTGTCTTTATGACCGGATGGGAAACAATGCTGACAAAGAGGCTTGAAAAAAACTGGTTCCAAACCGCCATGAGGGTTCCTAGAAAAGCAAGGTGCCAGATCCATTGAAGTCCCTTTGCCAAAGGAAAGCGCAAAAGAGCACCATAAGACAGGAATGCCTGAGTTTTACTGGATGGGGCCCTTGGTATTTTATAGTTGGCGAGAGTATCAATACGCCAGCGCCCCCCTAAAAACAGAACCAAAGCCATGAGCGTCATCAAAGCCTCAATGCCATAGGCTTTCAGGAAGTTTCCGTCAAAAAATAACCCATCAGCCAAGCAGGGGACAGAGAAAGCGAAAAGCAAGGTCGGTAAATATCGGATACCCATATTGATGAGAAAAGCCCATTTTTTAGGAACGGTCAGCAGGGAGTGGGACTGCTCAAGGTATTGAGGCATCCCTTTCAGGCGCCACTTCCAAAGGCACCAGGCAAAAAGGAACTCGATCAGCAGGAAAAGCGGGAACCCTAGGGACAGAACAATCAAAAAATGATCCCTGTTTTCTTTAATCTTTAAATAATCCATAAAGCCAGAGACGCGCGCAGGAATTTTCTTCAAATTGTTCATGAAGGCGGATGCGCGATCCCGCCCAAATTCAATGACAGGCATAATATAAGCCCCTAAAGACCCGCTCTCTTTTTTCTCTTGCGCTTCTTGAGCTGATGCGAGAACTTTTAGGGTTTTCAACAGTTTTTCACGTTCCTGCGGATTTTCCAGCAGCTTTGCAATTTTTTTTATTTCCTGGGACTTGGGAGGAAGTTCTGAGGCAGGAGCCTCGCCAGGGGAAGGAGGCATCACAAACGAGCCTGAGGCATGGCCTAACGCTGCCTGAAACAGAACCCATATGAAAAAGAGTAGACGAACCATGGTCATTCCCCAAGTGTGTCGATAACCAAGGCAAATTCTCTCACGGAGTGATGGATTATATCACCCCTCACCCGCCATTCCGCTGACGCTCAATTGGCGACCTCTCCCACAAGGAAAGAGGTACAGCAGCCCTAGCCCCTTACTTCTTATCTTTCTCTTTGTCCTTATTTTTTGCGCTGTCCGTCAGGTCTTCATTTTCCAATTTAAGCGGAACAAAGCGTGGCTCTCCATCGCGTGTGACCAGCAGCAAGATATTTTTCCGGTTTTCTTTCTTGGCCTCTTCAATGGCTTTGGCAAACTCTTCCGGATTGGAGAGTTCCTTTTGGTTCACTTTTTCAATAATATCCCCTGCCCGGTCCCGCTCCACGCCTTTCAAGCCAATTTCAACGGCGGTGCTGTTGATATCAACTTTCATGACCATAATGCCTTTGACCTCCTTAGAAAGCTTGAAACGCTCCCGAAGTTCCGGCGTCAACGCCGACAGCTTGATCCCCAGCACTTCAATGATCTCCTGGCCAACCGCTGACTTGGCTTGTTCACCCGCAGAGCTAACCCGATCAGGCGCTGTTTCAAATTCGCCCAGGACGACATCAAAGGTCATTTCTTTGCCTTTACGCCAGACCTTTACTTTGACAGACTTACCGACAGGCGTTTCTCCCACAAGTCGGTTCAACTTGGCCTTTTCACTCACTTCCTTGCCATCAAATTCCAGGATGATATCCTCTTGCTCAATTTTAGCCTTGGCAGCCGGGCCATCAGGGGTCACACCACCAACAATCGCGCCTCTCGCCTTACCAAGACCCAAGCTTTCTGCAATCTCCTCCGTCACGCCCTGGATGCGGACACCCAACCAGCCGCGCTTTGTCCGGCCAAATTTAATCAACTGGCCCACTGTGGCTTGAGCAACCGCTGCCGGAATGGCAAAACCAATGCCGATATTGCCCCCACTCGGTGAAAAGATGGCTGTATTAATACCAACAACTTTTCCATTTAGGTCCAATAAAGGCCCCCCAGAATTTCCCATATTGATGGCCGCATTATGCTGCATAAAATCATCCACATAGTCATTAACGCGGTTCCGGCCCCCTCTGCTCAACATAATATCCCGTGCCCGGTTAGAAATAATGCCGCTGGTAACCGTGCTGCCTAAGCCAAATGGGTTGCCAATCGCCAAGACCCAATCCCCAACCTTTATGGTGTGCGAATCCCCCCATTCCAATGTTGGCAATTTGCGCTTGTCTGCGGGCAAAGTGTCTACTTTTACCTTTAAAATAGCTATGTCCGTACGGTCATCAAACGCCAGTATCGTTGCATCCAGTTCGGTATTATCATTGAGGAAAACAGAAACTTTCTTTGCGTCCGCAATCACATGGTAGTTGGTGACAATGATGGCTGACGTCTCATCGGATTGAATAATAAACCCTGACCCGAGTGATTGAACTTTGCGAGGGCGTTCCATCTGGTCAAAGAATTCCTTAAAAAAATCTTCAAAAGGAGAGCCGGGTGCAAACTGAGGGAAGCCTTCTTTTCCACCACGCCCCCCTTCAACAATTTGCGTCGTCGAAACATTCACCACCGCTGGAATGGCTTTTTCAGCAATCGAGGAAAAACCCTTGCTGATATCAAAACTTGCGTCGGTTCCTGCTTTATTGCCCGCGGATTTGGCATCGCTATTGGCTGGTACTTCTTTTGAAGGAACGGAGGCGGGGACAGGCGATGATGATCCCGCAAAAACCGCTTGGGAAATCAGTCCTCCAAAGCTTGCCGTTAAAGCCAAAGCCATAAAATGACGCTTCAATTTGCTAACTTTTTTCATTGTCATCCTCTATTTCCTTGTTAATTACTCTGTTTTTCTTAATTTTACCAGAAATTAATCAATCAACCTCATAAGGCTGTCATCCTGGGGCTTAGGAAACCTTGGGGAAGCTTGCGAGCCTTAGGTTTCCTTAGAACCCGGGATCCATGTATCCTTACACTTGAAACAGTGTAAAAAATATATGGATCCCGGCTCCTAAGATTTTGTAACGCTTACTGCGTTGCGCTAACAAAATCTAAGGGCCAGGATGACAGCCTTGGGGACTTTGAGTGCCAAAATTAATCATTCACTGTACCAGGGGTCTTGAACAATCGAAATAAGTCGTTATCTGTCGTCAAGACAAGGGTTGTTCCCTCGCCTAAGGTTTCCTGGTAGGTTTGCATGGTCCGGTAAAACTCGTAAAATTTGGGATTTTTTTCCAAAGCGGTTCCCAGAATCCGGATCGACTCCGCTTCCCCCTGGCCGCGGATGTCTTGTGCTTTCTGTTGGGCGGTCGCCAAAATAATGCTTTGGTCCCGGTCTGCAGCTGAGCGGATCTCTTGGCCTTCCTTTTCACCCTTCGCGCGGTTCCCCTTGGCAATCTGGTTCAGCTCCGAGATCATCCGGCTAAATACAGCATCTCTATTCGCCATGGGCAATTCGGTGCGGATAATGCGCACATCCACAATGGCAATACCTAAAGGACGCACCAGCTTATCCACATCCCGTTCAATGGATTTCATAATTTTGGGCCGTTCTTCCGACAGTAAATCACGCAAAAGGACTTTACCGAGCTTATTCCGAAGCGTACTGGTTACAAGAGATTCCAAGCGCATGGAGGCCCCTTGCTCATTGGCTGGCTTGACGGTTTGGAAAAACAAGATCGGGTCAATAATACGGTAGCGCGTGTAGGTATCAACCAATAACCGTTTTTGGTCGCCTGTCGTAACCTCCACTTCCGGAAAATCAAAATTAAGGACCCGCTTTTCATAAAATAAAACGTCTTGAATAAAAGGAATCTTGACCTTTAAGCCAGGTTCCTTATGGACCTTACGCAGCTCGCCAAACTGCAAAACAATGGCTTGCTTGGTTTGATCCACCGTAAAGATCATCCCCCCGCCAATGACAACCAGGCAGATGGCAAGGCCCCCAACGATAAAACGTGTTGACTGGCTCATTTGGAGGCTCCCTTCTTTACCGTTGGATCTGAAGCAGGACCCTTCAATTCATTTAAAGGGAGATAGGGAAGGATGCCCTTGCCCACCTTTTCATCCACAATAATCTTTGTCGTCTTTGACAAAATGGCTTGCATGGTTGTAAGCCAATACTGCTTCATGGTAATGCCAGGATGCGCTTCAAAGGCGTTCAAAACTTGGGTAAACCGTATCGCTTCCCCTTCCGCTTCGGCAATTTTACGTTGGCTATAGGCCATTGCCTCGTTGGCGATTTGAGCAGCTTGCCCTTCTGCTTGCGGAATAATTTGGCTCTGGTAGGCTTTCGCTTTGTTACGGAACTCGTCCGCATTCACCAAAGACGCTTGCAAATCATTAAACGCATCCACCACCTGATGGGGGGGCGCCACATTTTGAAGCTGGATGTTTTCAATTTTGATCCCCATTTTATACTGGTCCAGGAGCTTTTGAAGGATTTCCTTGGCACGGGCCCCAATTTGCCCTCGCCCCTCCGTTAAGGCCAGCCGGGCTTTCGTCTGGCCAATGACTTCCCGCACAACGCTTTCAGCCGCAACCCGAATCGTTTCATCGGGATCACGCGCTGTGAAAAGATACTCACTCACATCCTTGATTTTCCATAAAACCGTATAGTTTGTATGGACCATATTTTCATCGCCCGTCAGAATCAGGGTTGCTTCTGCAGAATCCCCGCCTTTTTCCGCCTTCATGCCCCCATCAATGGTATTGAGGGCCGCAACCTTTTGGACGATGACCGTTTCAAAAGGCGCGGGAAGGTGATATTGCAGTCCCGGTAAAGACGTGCGCACCATTTCGCCAAAGCGCAACACAACGCCAACTTCGCCTTCCTGGACACGGTAAAGACCTGTTCCAAGCCACAAGACGGCGGCACCACCCGCCAGCAAGCTAACAAACTTCCAACTTCCTTTAGGCACACCTCCTTTAAAGCTGCCGCCTCCCTTCCCGTTCCCCGGCGGGTTTCCCCCACCGCCAAACATCAAGTTTTTAACGCGGTCCTGAAGGGCATCAACCAAATCATCAATGCTATTGCCCCCGCTGGAAGAAGGGTTCTCGCGACGCGACCAGGGATTCGGCGTCGCGTCTTTTTTTGCCTGGGCATCCCTTGCCCCTTCTGCCGAACGGCGGTCTTTGTTTGCATTGCTCCAGGGTCCTTTGGATTCTTTAGGGGAGTTATCTTTACGATCCATGTCGTCGCCGTCACCATCCAAAGACATACTTGTTTCTTTCCGTTGATTAAGGATCTTTAAACACACTATATATCAAAGAAAAGAAACCGACAATTAGGGATAAAGCCGTGAACTCAATAATTTTATTAGATGACCAAATTCGCCACCTTCTGGCACATCTTCTGACAAAAGACAACCAGCCCCTCATAAATTGGATGACCTCTTTAAAGATCGAAGACGGCAATGTAATGATTATTTATGAATGTCGGCCCGATGAGGCAGCAGAAATCGATCTTTTACGTCAAAAAGCCGAAACCTCCATAAAAGGCTTGGCAACCGTCACTCAGGTCCGCAGTGTTTTGACAACCCAGCGCCCCCTTCTGAAAACCCCACAAAAACCTCAGGAACCTGCATCCCTTCCCACCGTTCGGCAAATTTTTGCTATCGCGTCTGGCAAGGGGGGCGTTGGCAAATCAACGACAGCCGCCAACCTTGCCATCGCCTTTTCCCAAAGCGGCCGAAAAGTAGGACTTTTAGATGCAGATGTTTATGGCCCCTCCCTCCCCCGGCTTTTTTCGATAACAGATAAGCCAGACGTCACAGCTGACAAAAAACTTGTCCCGATTTTTCGCCATGGCATCTATTGCATGTCCATTGGGTTTATGGTTGGGGAAGAAACACCCATGATCTGGCGCGGGCCGATGGTCCATGGCGCCTTGCAACAAATGCTGAAAGATGTGGCATGGCCAGAACTTGATATGCTGATTGTTGATATGCCACCGGGAACCGGGGATGCCCATTTAACCTTGTGCCAACAAGTTAAACTTGATGGCGCCGTCATTGTCTCAACCCCCCAGGATATTGCGCTTATTGATGCCCGCAGGGGCCTCCACATGTTTCGCCGCGTCCAGGTCCCTGTCCTGGGGATCATTGAAAATATGAGCCAGTTTAACTGCCCAAATTGCGGGCATGTTTCTGATATCTTCAGCCATGGGGGTGCCCAAAATGAAGCGGGAAAGCTGGGGATTCCCTTTTTAGGGGAAATTCCGATTGACCTCTCCATTCGTCTGCACAGCGACCAGGGAACCCCTATTACAGTAACCGAACCTGACTCAATTGTCGCAGGTATCTATCGGGATATTGGGCAAAAAATTATCAACACCCTAAAAGTTTTATGAAATTTTATTCACACCTTACGAGACTCATTTTGGGCTGAAAAAAGACAGGTTAGCAAAACCATTGATTCTGGCTTGTTTTAAAAAAAATCATTTAAAAACAACTATATATAAACAAGCCTCTTTTCTGGGCAATGGGGATTAAGTCCAATGATTCCATAGGATCCCACACCCCCCCAACACGTTTTCCCCAAAGTTATCCACAGACATCGTGGAAAACTATTAACGATTTGTTAAGGTTACTTTTGGGACTACGGATGGGGGTGGTAATGTCTCCAACCTTTTCCTCGGCTCCGGCCTTTCCCCCAGCCTCTTTCGGGATCATCGTAGGGACGTAGATAGGGATGCAAATCATAGGGATAGGGCTCAATAGCGCGTTCGATTATGCCAGGAACATGGGGCTGTCTCAGACATTTCCTGAAACGCTGCTCACACTTTTGGGAACATCGTCTCAGGTTACGCACCCTATAGGGATGTCCCCTTTCACACACCCTGTCGCAATGGTTATATTTTTTTTCGCATTTATCCCCTATTCCTTCATGAGCGTTGATGCTCAAAATTCCAGATAGGACAAGGATACCTAAAAGCGGCTTTATGGCTGCCTCCATCACTCTAAACAAGCTCCTATTTTTAGAATAACCGGAAATTCTTAAAAGGATCGTTAATTTTGGCGTACTTAAACGCAGTCATAAACTGGGATTTTCGCGTCTCCTTCCCGTCAATTGCGAGGCCGAATGCCATGTTAACCTTTGTATTTTCATTCTTTTAAGATTGCCGCGGCTGCTGGCCTCACAATAGGAAGTTCGGAAAGAAGAAGGCAGACTAGCGATTGCATCGCCCTTTTTTATTCTGTATAAAGACTTATACTCATAAAAGGAGCCATAACAAATGCAATGTCCGGTGGTGGAATTTCATGATATTATTGGCTTTTCAGGGGCGGTCGCTATCCTTCTTGCCTATTTCCTTCTTCAGGCAAAAAAAATGTCAGCAGATGGGCTGGCCTATTCCGTTTTAAACCTTGTTGGGGCGCTATTAATTTTATTTTCCCTGACCTATGCCTGGAACCTCACAGCGGTTTTCATAGAAATCGTATGGTCAGGAATCAGCCTTTTCGGGATTATGAAATGGTATCGAACAACGTCTATAGAAAAAACAAGCTAAAAACACCAAGCAGAATCGTCGGCAAAAAGGGCACGCAACAGTTGATTGTTAAGCCCGTGACCAGAATTGACCCCCCTGAAATGGCCTAAGATTGGCGCACCAGCCAGAGCAAGGTCACCAATGGCATCCAGCATTTTATGGCGCACGAACTCATCCGAGAAACGCAACCCCTCTTCATTCATGACCTGGCCTTCCTTAATGACAACCGTATTTTTCAGGGAAGCCCCTTGCGCAAGCCCTTGCGCCCAAAGATGCTGGGCATCCTCATAAAATCCGAACGTCCTGGCAGCAGACAATAAATCTTCAAAGTTATCATGATCTGGGTCATACGTTAAAGACCATGACTGGTTGGCCAAGCGCCCATTGGCGTTAAATTCCATAGAAAACTTAGGCTCGTCGCTTGGCTTTAAGAGGGCCCAAGACTTACCAACACTCACCTCAACGGGTTTTAAAATTTTAATCTGGCGAACAGGGTGATGTTGTAAACGAAGGGAAGCTTGGTCAATCAGCTCCATAAAATCAGCGGAACTGCCATCCATAATGGGAACTTCCGGGCCATCCACCTCAATAACCGCATTATGAACACCCCGTCCGGCAAGAGCAGCAATCACATGTTCAATGGTGGAAACAGATACCCCTTGACTGTTCGTAATTTTGGTACACATGGCTGTATCTGTTACCGTGTCCCAACGGGCCGGAATAAGCTGGGCGTGGGCCGCCACGTCGGTGCGGATGAAAACATACCCAGAATTGGCGCTCCCAGGACGAAGGGTAAGGGTAACGGGCTTTCCCGAATGGACCCCAATCCCTGTGCAGGTTGCAGAGCTGGCAAGAGTTTGTTGCCAACCAAAAACGTTTAAGTCTGCGCCTTGGGAAAAGGCAGCAGAGTCTAGGCTTTCAGCGACAGATCCCATCAGTTCCATGGTATCACACAATTCACCTTAAAATTACGATCTATCTATAGGATGGCCTAATGAGAGGACAAGGGCAAACGCTGGAATGTTACAAAGTGTTACGGAAACTGAAAACAGAAGGATATTCCAAAAGCTTAAACCAGACTTCTGCGGGATGCCTTCTGTTGACTCTCTCCTTGCCGATTTATATAATTTTCCCTACCCTGCTGGAAACCTTTAAAGGAGCATCTGCCCATGGTCCCTTCCCTATCCTCTCCTTCACCCCAGAACCGGCCCCTGGTTTTTTGGCTTTCCGGGGCTTGCTTTCTCATTTGGGTGATGGTCATGGTCGGCGGGGCAACGCGCTTGACCCATGCGGGTCTGTCCATTGTTGACTGGAAGCCGATTACAGGGATCATCCCGCCCCTGAATCAGGCCCAATGGCTAGAAGAATTTGAAAAGTACAAACAATTTCCAGAATACAAGCTTGTCAACCAGGGCATGGGCTTATCCTCCTTTCAATTCATTTATTCTATGGAATATGCCCATCGGTTGCTCGGGCGATTAATGGGGCTATGGTTTCTCATTCCGCTCGTTTTTTTCTGGAGGGGGAACTACCTTTCTTCCAAACTGAAGAAGCGGGCATTGATTGCCCTGGTTCTTGGCCTCTCCCAAGGCGTTATGGGATGGTATATGGTGAAAAGCGGCCTGGTCAAAGACCCAAACGTCAGCCCTTATCGCTTAACGGCGCACCTTGCCCTTGCGGTTGCGCTCTATGGCCTCTTATTCTGGACGGTTTTGGAGATAAGAATCGCTCCCTTCAAAAACCTTTCAAAACCTGAATCTCCGCTCCTTGGCCGTTTAAGTCTTTTCTCCTGTATGGCCATTGCCTTAACCATCCTCTACGGGGGCCTGGTCGCAGGGTTAAAAGCGGGCTTCATCTACAACACGTTCCCCCTCATGGGAGGACAGTTCATCCCGGATGAATGGGCATTTTACAACCCCCTTTGGCTGAATTTCCTGAAAAATGCGACCCTGGTCCAATGGATGCATCGGTGGCTTGCTATCAGCACCGTGGTTCTGATTCTCTTGACGGCTTGGAAAGCCTGGCGCCACAGTCCAAACGGGCATACCCAAAAAATAGCCCTTTTCTTTGCCGGCACTGCCCTTACGCAAGCAGCCTTGGGCATAGCAACCCTCCTCTGCCACGTGCCTGTAAGCCTTGGCATCACCCACCAGGGAGGTGCTGTTGTCCTGTTAAGCCTGGGGCTGTATTTGCATTATCTTGGAAAAAAGCAGAACAGAAGCGCAGAAAACCGCCGCTTGCCGTCCAAAAGCCATAATTTAATGACACGCCCTATGAAATTTTAGTGAAACTTTGGCCTTGGCAGAGGCGTTGAATTGGTGTAGTTAATGAAGGTATGCCCGTTCGTCAACGGGGAGGTATTTCATGTACGGGACGTAGCGCAGCCTGGTAGCGCGCCTGCTTTGGGAGCAGGATGTCGGAGGTTCAAATCCTCTCGTCCCGACCATTTTTAAGGAAGTGACCAAGTGGTTCAGGCCAGGATATACAGACCCGCCAAGACAGCGATGCAATCCGGCAAAGCCAAAAGCCGTCAATGGATTTTGGAGTTCTGCCCGAAAGGGCCTTCGTTTATTGACCCCCTCATGGGCTGGCAGGGATCTACAGACACATTACATCATCTTCGGCTCACCTTCCGCTCCCTTCAATCAGCCATGGCTTACGCCAACCAGAATAACTTGACCGTCCAGGTCGAGACAGACCACACACCCGTTGCCATACCCAAAGCTTATGCTGATAATTTCCGCTATGATCGGGTTCGATAACATATTTTCACACAATTCATGAAAACTGCTAAATTCCCCCCAACTTTTTGAGGGTTTAAGAGGAGTAATGGTAAACACTTAAAAGCGTTTAAAAATTTAGGAGCACCCTAACTGTCATCCGGATTGAGGATGTGGGCAGGGTTATTTTTTTACAAATTTGGACAAAACAGGCTTATGATACACCACCTTAAGAGCAGGAGACTTATATGAAAATCGGCGTTCCGAAAGAAGTTAAAAACCATGAGTACCGCGTGGGATTAACCCCGGCTTCGGCCCGTGAACTCACACGCCTGGGCCACGAGGTGATTATTGAAACAAATAGCGGCAGGGGTGCTGGTTTTGAAGATGAGGGCTATAGAGTGGCAGGGGCCAGAATTGTTTCTACAGCTGAGGATGTTTTTTCTCAAGCGGAGATGATTATTAAAGTGAAGGAACCCCAGCCCCAGGAATGTCAGCTTCTTCGCTGCGGGCAGATGATCTTTACCTATCTCCACCTGGCCCCAGACCCTGTGCAAGCCGAGGGGTTAATCAACGCCGGATGTATTGCCATTGCTTATGAGACCGTAACAGATATTTATGGCAGACTACCCCTGCTTGCCCCGATGAGCGAAGTCGCGGGACGCATGTCCATTCAGGCAGGCGCCCACTTCCTTGAAAAAGGCCAGGGAGGATCTGGTGTCCTCCTGGGCGGCGTTGCCAGTGTAGCCCCCGGAAAAGTTGTTGTTCTGGGTGGCGGCTTTGCCGGCGCGAACGCCGCCCGTATGGCCGTTGGCCTTGGGGCTCAGGTGGTTATCCTGGACAGGAACCTCCATCGGCTTAAAGAACTTGACCTGGAATTCGGGGGGCGTGTCCAGACCCCTTGTGATTGGAGCTATCCTCATTGCGGGCGCTGCCGCTCCCCGCCTTGTCACCCGAGAAATGATCCGCCGCATGCGCCCGGGGTCTGTCCTCGTCGATCTCGCCATTGACCAGGGAGGATGCTTTGAGACCAGCCGCCCCACAACCCATGCTGATCCCATATATGTTGTTGATAACATTATCCACTATTGCGTAACCAACATGCCCGGCGGTGTTGCCCGTACGTCAACGGTTGCCTTGAACAATGTAACGCTTCCTTTTATCCTTTCGCTTGCGGAAAAAGGCTACCGGAAGGCGTTTGAGGATGATATCCATTTGCGCAATGGTCTTAATATCTTTGAAGGGAAAGTAACCTATGAAGCTGTCGCCCGGGACCTTGGTAAGGAATTTGTGGACCCGGCAAAACTTCTCTAGGAATAGGGGAGGATGCGCCCCTCCTCTCATATAGAAAAGGAATTTCCGCATCCACAGGATGCGGTCGCATTGGGATTCTTGATGACAAACTGGGAAGATGTTAGATCCTGGGTGTAGTCAACCATAGCATCCGAGAGAAGTCCCAAAGAAACAGAATCAATAACAATATCAATATCATTTTTTGAGAAAACCTGGTCATCAGGCGTTTGGGCGTCATCGAGCGTAAAATGGTATTGAAACCCGGAACAGCCGCCCCCACTCACAGAGATCCGCAAGAATAAAGGGTGGTCCGTATTTTCTTCCTGGGAAATGAGGTGGGCCACTTGTCGGGCTGCGCTATCTGTAATGGTGATCGTCGGCGTTGTCATTTCTTTCCTCTTAATGACATTTTTGAGCTGTTAAACCTTACGCTATTTGAGCCATTTTTTCCAGAGTTTATGTCTTGAGAAATTGCTGCGGTTGTATTGGAAAGAATGGCCAAAGAGGAAGCTCTCATAAGCAGAAAATTTATAATTCTGTACAAACGCCAGACAATTCAGCAGCTTTTTTAAGGGATTTATCAAAAGTAGCAAGAGGCAAGGAACGGCGAAGGGATAATTCCAAATAACTTGCATCATACAGCGTCAAATTATGACGTTCTGCCAGTTCCATTGTTTCTAGCCATGCATGGTTAGCGGTCATTATATCAATAACGATAGGAAGCTCAGTAAGAATATGGAGAGCTTTTTGACGCTGCTCCAGCGTGATCCTCTTTTTACGCTCAGCAATAAGAAGAACATTACCGATCTCTAATGACCAAAGAGAAGGAACAATCACTCCCTTTTCCACAACTTGATCCAGAAAATTAAAATCAAGCCGCTCATCTGGCATGAACCAGGAAATAGCCACAGAACAATCTAGGACAAAAGCATACACAGCTAAGCCTTTCCTGTATCTCGGTAGCTTTTCCATTCCTCCCAGTCAAATTGACCAAGTTGCATTTCTTGAGCAAGAGCGCGAAGGCGTATGGCCGCTTCCCTCGCCGCTTCTGAACTGTTGTCAACACTCACCGGACCAAGTTTTGCAACAGGCTTCCCACGTCGGGTGATAAAAATCTCTTCACCCTGCATCGCCCGTTCGATAAGCTGTGAAAAGTGCGTTTTTGCTTCAAAAGCCCCGACAGAATTTTGCATTGTCATCTTTTTACATCCTAGTTTATAAGCTAGTTTAAATGGCAAAATCTCTCTCGTCAAACACTTTAAGGTAGTTCCCTAGGGAGGACATTTCTGCAGATCGTTCTCAAAAATAATGAAAAACATCATAAAAAGAGCAACGAACAAGATCCTCGTTCATTTTTTTATACGGAATTGCCTCAACAGTTGCTATAGTACCCCTTAGAAAAAGACAATTTTTTTGAGAAGGTTTTAAGGGGCAATTGCATGGTTGAGAAGTTTGATGAGTTTTTGGAAGAGGTAGAAAAGGACATCCGTCAGGAAAAGCTCCTCAACCTATGGAAACAATATGGCAAGCTGATTACAGGAACCGCTATGACGATTGTTGTCTTGGTTGTGGGCTACAGCCTCTGGGGACATTATGATCAAAACAAACGAATTCAAATGGCGGAAAAGCTTATTTCTGCCCAAGAATATATTGCTAAAGGAGAAACGGACAAAGCACAAACGCTCTTAACCAGTTTGTCGGCTGACTCCCATAAAACCTACCAACCGCTGGCCCTCTTTCAAAAGGCAGGTCTACTCTTGCAGGATGGCCCAAACGCAAAGCCAGGGGAAGCGCTTGCCATCTATAACCAACTGGCTGAAAAGCCAGAACTTGACCCCTTATGGCGTGATTTGGCAAACCTGCTCGCCGTCATGGCCAGCATGGACCAGGCGGACGTGAACGTTGACGGATTGCTCGGCCGCCTCACGGCGTTAACCAGCGACCAGAACCCCTGGCGGTATTTTGCCAGAGAAATGAAAGGTATCCTTCTGCACCGTAAAGGCGAGAAAGCTGAAGCAACGGAACTCTTTGCCCGATTGGTTCAAGATAACCAAACACCGTCTGGTATTTCCATGCGGGCCAGGTTGATGGTGCAAATTGTATCAACAGGGATGGCTGATTAGCCCCCTCCTTTCTATTGAAAATTAAAACACACGAGAGAGCGACCTATGATCCGACCACAAAGACCCGTTTATGCCTTAACTCTTACCGTAAGCGCTGCTGTTTTACTCAGTGCGTGCGATACGTTTAAAGAAAAAGTTCCCTTAACCGGCAAGCGGGAAACCGTTTTATCCATTGATACCACCTTATCCCCTGACCTGGAAATTGCGCATGCGCCTGTCCTACTACCGGGAGCCTCTCGAAACAAGGACTGGCCCCAGGCGGGGGGAGACCCTTCCCATGGTATGCCCCATCTGTTTTTAGACAATCCATTGAAGCCAACATGGTCCACCAGCATTGGACAAGGCGCCAGCGAAGACCATCGCATGACAGCCAGCCCTGTTACAGGAAATGGCCGGGTCTATGCCTGTGATGCCACGGGAATGGTCAGTGCTGTCAACATTAAAGACGGGTCCTTCCTCTGGTCCGTGAACCCCTTACCAGAAGGGCAGACATCAGAAGCCATGGGTGGTGGCGTTGCTTATGATCATGGGACGGTTTTCTGCACAACCTCCTTTGGTGAATTGGTAGCCTTGCGAGCTGAGGATGGAAAAGTCCTATGGCGCAAGTCCTTAGGGGCACCGTCCCGCGTAGCGCCAACCATCAAGGACGGAACCGTTTATGCGCTCACCATTAACAATGAGACTCATGCGTTTACCGCTTCTACCGGCAATCCTTTATGGAACCATGCTGGTATTTCAGAAGCAGCGGGCATCTTAGGGGGAGCAAGCCCAGCCGTTGGCGAAGGAATCGTGGTCTCAGCCTATTCTTCCGGAGAAATTTTTGCTTTCCGGGCAAGCTCAGGGCAGCCCCTATGGGGAGATCTTCTTAACCCTGCGTTGCGGATTGATTCCGTGGCGAGTATTGCTCATATCCGGGCGCGCCCTGTTATTGCCGGAGGCGTTGTTTATGTCATCAGCCATGGGGGCCAGATGGTCGCCTATGATCTCAAGACGGGGAACCGCTTGTGGCAACGGGAAATTGGGGCAATCCGCAGCCCTGCCCTGATTGGGGATTTTATTTTTATTGTCACCAATGATGCTGATTTGGTCTGCGTAAAAAAAACAACGGGCCAGATTTATTGGGCAACGGCCTTGCCAAAGCTTGACAGCGACAAGAAGCCAATCCTGTGGGCTGGGCCTGTTGTTGCTGATGGCTCCTTGATACTCGCAGGGTCCAACGGCCAGTTGCTCTTTGCATCTGCAAAAAACGGGAAGACCCTAAACACGATTGAAATGAGAACAGGCGCAAGCCAATCCCCGATTGTGGCCGATGGGGCGCTCTACGTCCTGACGGATGAAGCGACTGTGATGAAATATTCAAGCGCAGCACAGAAATCAGACGAATAAGATGTCCTCCAAAGAGCCCCCTTATACCATCGCGATTATTGGGCGACCCAATGTGGGGAAATCAACTTTATTTAACCGGTTGGTCGGGAAACGGCTTGCCCTTGTCCATGACCAGCCTGGAATGACCCGCGACCGGCGGGAGGGAATGGGACACCTGTATGGTTTAAGCTTTACCGTGATTGATACGGCCGGCCTTGCGGATCCCGACGCTTCCCTATTAACAAAAGCCATGATGGAACAAACTCTGGCGGCGATTGCGGAAGCGGATTTCATTCTCTTTGTCGTCGATGGGCGGGAAGGATGCACGCCTTATGACCAAGATTTGGCCAAGATCCTACGCCGTCAGAATAACCCGGTTCTTGTTCTGGCCAATAAGTGCGAAGGCCGTCACGGCCATTTAGGTCTATCAGATGCGCTTTCCCTAGGGCTGGGAGATGTCATCGCGATTTCAGCAGAACATGGGGAGGGCTTGGCAGAGCTTTACGACGCCCTTGTCCTTCACGTGCCTACCGATCAAGACCTCCTGGAAGATCATGAGGAAAGTCATGAGGAAGCCCCTCAAAAACCTCTTCAGCTCGCTATTGTTGGGCGGCCCAATGTCGGAAAATCAACACTCATCAATCAATTGATCGGGCAAGACCGTCTCTTGACAGGCGATATGCCTGGCGTGACACGGGATGCGATTACGCTCGAGTGGGAGCATCAAGGACGCCACATCCAGCTAACGGATACGGCTGGCATGCGGAAAGGCGGGCGGGTCACAGCCTCCGCTGAGTCCCTTGCGGTGATGGATACCCGCCGGACCATTCAATATGCAGAAGTCGTCATTGTCCTTATGGATGCGACAGCTCCCCTGGAACGACAAGACCTCAGCATTGTAAGCGATGTCGCTGAAGAAGGTCGGGCGCTTGTGCTGGCTTTAAACAAATGGGACCTGGTGAAAGACAAAGACAAGCAGATGAAAGAGGTTCAACGCATCCTTGATATTCAGCTCACGCAAGTCCGCGGCATCCCCTGCATTCCCGTTTCTGCCATCCATGGCAAAAATTTAAATCGGCTCATGGACGCGGTTTTTCAGGTTTATGAAGCTTGGAATAAACGTCTACCTACGGCTAAACTCAACCAATGGTTGCAATATAGGGTTGAACAGCACCCAACGCCAGCCGTGGCCGGTCGCCGGATCCGCCTGAAGTACATCACCCAGATCAAGACGCGCCCCCCAACCTTTGCCTTGTTTGCCAGCCAGGCCGGGGAGCTTCCCACCTCCTACACCCGGTACCTGGTAAACCAGATGCGCCAGGACTTTGACCTTGCAGGCGTCCCTTTACGCATCTCTCTGCGCAGTGGCAAAAATCCTTATGTGGATAAAAAGTAGGTATACCATCAAAAATTGGCTGAATGCCTTAATGAAAAAGATTTAGGTATTGTTTTGCAAGATTAAATTTGGCTTTATCAAAATTTAATCGACAATTAATTGACATTTAATGGCATGTTGATTACGATTAAGGATGGGATTTGATCCAAAATATACAGTGACCCCAAAAATTCTTAAGGCTCTCTCACGCATTGAAATAGCGCGGCATGATATTATTGGGTTGCCGATAACAGCCGCCCTGATTGCGTCCTTCCGTGAATCAGCAAGATTAGCTTCTACCCATCACTCGACAGCCATAGAAGGCAATCTTTTGACGCCACTTGAGGTTCAGGAAGTGATTAAGGGAGGCAGACATTTTCCAAACCGGCAAAAAGATGAAGATGAGGTGCGGAATTATTACAGAGCGCTGGAATATGTGGAAGTTTTAGCAAAGCAGAATATGCCCATCCAAGAGCAAGACGTTAAAACCTTACATGGTCTTTCATTTAGAGGCAGACAAAATCCCACGCCTTACCGGGACGCGCAAAATGTTATTAGAAATGGCAAGTTGATTGTCTATATACCCCCAAAAGCGGAAGATGTGGGTCCTCTAATGAGGGAACTTATGGCATGGGTACCCCAAGCCCTTGGAGATGATGTTCCCATACCGTTCATCGCTGGTTTAGCTCATTATCAATTGGCAACCATTCATCCTTATTATGATGGGAACGGCAGGACGGCCCGTTTGTTAACGACTCTCATCCTTCATAAATATGGTTATGACTTGAAAGGCATTTATTCCCTGGAGGAATACTATGCAAGGAACCTTCAAGGATATTACGATGCGTTGACCGTTGGGGACGATGAAGATTATTACGAAGGAAATAGAAATACGGCAGATTTAACAGGTTTTTTGACATATTTTGTAGAGGGAATGGCTGAGTCCTTTGATAAAATATGCCGTCAGGCACGTAACAATCAAAAAGAAGGGAATATTGATCAATCGCCCATTCTGCGCAATCTTTCCCCCCAACAGCGCCAGGCTTTAAAATTATTCATTTCTTCAAAAGAAATAACCGCAAAAGAGATCGCCCATTTCTTTCAATACAATGACCGCCAGGCAAGGTACTTATGCCAGAAATGGGTCTCAGAAGGTTTTCTGGAAATATCTGGTTCTGGTTTTAAGGATCGCAAATACAGGCTCATCAATCACTATGAACAGTTGATCCAAAGCCAGTTGCCGCAATAAGCAATAGCCATAAATCATAAACAGCATCATTAGTTTTTTGACTTCTGCACTTTTGAGCTTAGGTGAAATACTTTAAAAATTAACTTATTTTATTTTTAAAAAATACCGCTATGGAATTTTAGTGTGTTTAATAGGGTCAATACGTCTCTTAAATGAAGAAGCGCCCTAAAAAGGATCTCGAAGGGGTACCTATATTTTAAGGATCCCTCTTGCCAAGAAAAGAAATAGATTTTATAACTCATTGAATAACACAAGGTTTTCAGCCGCATTTTAATATTTTTGATATGTTTGTAAAAAAAACGTTGACAGGATATTGACTGATCAGTTAATAAATTCTTGGGGGCTGATTTATAAAATAAAAAAATTAAAAAATAGATTTTATATCAAATTTTAATGAATTATTGAACAGAAATTAGCTTTCTTTTTTTGTTTAAATACAAGATGATCTCCCAGATTGGGCGAGAGGCCTTGATGCTGCGACACAAGCAGACATTAGGGCAAACATGCACCTTCCCGTAGAGAATTTAGGCGTTGTTCTGGAACTCCAAAAAGAAGATAGAAGAGCCAATGTCCGTGCAAATGCTGCTGCAGAAGAAGCAACACGTGCGTTTTTGGCAAGAGAAGCAGCAGAAGAAGCAACTCGTGAATTCTTGGCAAGAGAAGCAATGGGCGCGGCTGAGGCTGCTGAAGCTGCAACTCTTGCACTTCTGGCAGAAGAAGAGAGGCTCGCTGCTGCAGACCGCGTTGCCAAAAATGCTGCTGCTCAAGAAAAAAAGGATGCTGATGCCGCGGCTGAAGCTTTAGCCCGTAATTTATTCGCACAGGAAAAAGAAGCGGCAGCTGCCGCGCATAAACCAAATGATGAAGAAGTCCGACAGGGAGGTATGCTGCTAAAAAATGACGAAAAGATGAAACGTTATATAAAGGAACATAACGAAGTCTCTCCTGGTAATTTAATAGATCTAAATTATACGCAGTCTATCGATGATCCAAAAACGAGGGCTTTGCTAACAGGCGTATTGGCCATTGAAATGGGAATATCGGACAAAAAAGCCGCCTATATTATAGATGAGATTTTCGGAGAACTTGACGAAGAAGAGGAAAAAGACAACGGCTAATACAGCGTTTCGTTAACCCTACCCTCCAGAACAACCGCTCTGGAGGGTAAAATCCATAAATAAATCTGCCAACATAATTTACCTGTCACGCCTCGCTTTTATGGTCAGCAACATTCGTTGCAAACACCCACTCATGGCCATCAGGGTCAAGTAGAGTGCAAAAGCGGTCTCCCCAAAACCCTTCATTCGGGGCCATTGTTGCTTTCGCACCATTTGCCGTTGCTTTTTTGTATAAGGCATCAACGTCTTCACAATAGACATAAAGAGACAATGAAGGCATAATACCCAGGTTGTTGGGTGTTTTGCGAGGGGAACCCCACGCTCCTTCTGGCGCAAACATAACAGAAACATCTGTGCCAAATTTCATCTCAGCATGCTGCACGGTGCCCTGATCATCTTTTGCGGGTTGAGAACTTAAAACAAACCCAAAAGCCTTTTCGTAAAACTCTATCGATTTCCCTGCGTCTTTTACCGTTAAATAAGGGATCAATCCAGGCATGCCTTCTGGCTTATAGGGACGGTTTGACATAGAACTTTCCTTTTATGGGTTAATAACGCCCGCATGATAAATATCCATTGGAAATACTGTCAAGGGGCTAAATGAGCACACACTGAAAGCAGATTTGAGTTGCTGCACAGATAATAGAAACAAAAGAACCCTTTAAAATTTAGTGATTGATTAAAATTTAACTCAATATTAACCTTTTAATCAGGGGACCATTCACAAAAGGAAATTGTTGGGTGAATACGTTGATAAAGTCCACGCTATTAGGGACCGCGCTTATGCTCACCCTTGGTTTTGCTGACAGAACAACCGCATCTGAGGAAGAACCTGCCGGGGGGTTTGACTTCCAAATGCCAGAGGAGGACACCTCTGAGAAAACCCCCATGAAACCCCAAAAAAAAGCAACAAAGCGGCCTGAAAAGTCCAAGTCCAAGGCTGTAAAAAAGGCCCAAAAAATAAAAAAAGCAGCAAAAGCCAAAGTCACTCAGGTTTCAAACAGCCCCGCATCCCAAAACGTGCAAGATCAGATCCGTCTCCTGAATGAAAAGATTGACCGCCTGGAAGCGGGACGCACGCTTGCCATAACGCCTGCTTCTGCCTTACCGGATGAAAGCGGGAAGGGCCAGTCTGGCTTCATCCCTGTCCCGGGTACCAATACTGTCATCAAGATTGGTGGCTATGTTAAAGTTGATGGCATTTATGATGCCAACCAGTTTACGGGGGACTCGTCAAACTTACCAAACCTGAGGCTCAAAGGGCTTGACCCGGATGCATTGCGCAGCAATGTTTTTACAGCCCATGCCAAACAAACACGCCTTTCCCTGGGAAGTGAAACCATGACAGCCCATGGACAAGTTTTGGCTTATTTTGAAGGCGACTTCTTTGGAAACTCCTCCGAAGGCACAACAGGAAGCTTTACCCGTGCGGATACGTCAAGCGTCAATTCCTATAATTTTCGCATCCGTCATGCCTATGGAAGCTACCGCTTTAGTAAAAAGAGCCGGGTTGATGTCGGGCAGATGTGGACTCTATTCTATGATCCACGGTCTAACGGCACAACGGTTGAATTTAACGGTCCTGAAACCACAGCCCAAATCCGGCGGCCTCAAATTCGGTATACCCGTTCCTTGATTGAAGAAGAAAAACACGTCTTGGAAATTGCCGCCTCTGCAGAAAGCGCAGCGACCGAGAATCTGGATATCAGCCCTGCATTTGTGGGGACATCAGCTAATAGCCTTGCAGCAGGGTCCCCCAGCGCCTCTTACAACGCCTCACAGTACCGTCGGTCCCAAAGCAGTTTCCTCGGCGGCATGTCCGGGGACGGGAACCAGGCATTACCGGATTTGGTAGGCCAGGTCCTTTACAAAAAAAAAAATGCCTACCACTTTACGCTGGGTGGCATGGTACGTGAGTTAAAGGTTAAAAAAGTTACGACAACAGGACCACATGACCCTGTATTTTCTGGAAAAAAATATGGCTATGGCGTTGCCTTAGGGGGACGGGCCTATGTCCATAAAAAATCCAGCGTCTTTGCCCAAATGAATTTCGGAAAAGGGATTGGGGCCTATATCTTTGCGCTAGACGGGTATGGGGCTGCCATTGATGCAAGCCGTGGCTTGATGCAAACGCAATTTGGTTATGGCTTCCTTGTTGGCGGCGAACATTACTGGAGTGACACCTGGCGCACCAATGTCATCTATAGCCAGGCGGGCGTTAACGTAGCGGGCTTTATCCCAACGGGAAGGACTGCCGTTACTGGTCTGGTTGGCGGCAATCTCACAACGCTTGCAACAACAGGGTACAGCATTTCAAATCGGATGCGCCAATTCTACCTGAACCTTTTATGGTCACCCGTGGAAAAATTTGATGTCGGCATTGAGTATGCTTACTTTCAGCGGGGTACAATCAATAATTATGTTGGCTATGGAAACCGCTTCCAGTTTGGGGCTTACTATAAGTTTTAAACTTGGTGCCCCTTAAGCTCCATCCACTTTTGTAAAAATAGCCCTATCCGCGTCATCCTGGGGCTTAGATTTTGTTAGTTTTCGCGTAAGCGAAACGTTACGAAATCTTAGAACCCGGGATCCATGTATTTTTACAACTTTTCAATGTATTATGCTCTGTCAAGTTATGAGAGTACGTGGATCCCGGGTTCTAAGGAAACCTAAGGCTCGCGAAGCTTCACCAAGGTTTCCTAAGACCCAGGATGACAGCCCTCTTCAAACCCGCTCTATTACTTTATTGCGGCAAACGGATATGGACACGCAATCCCCCATGCGGGGAATCGCCAAGACGAATCTGCCCGCCATGGTTGCGGATCACGTCCCGGGCAATGCTCGAAGGGGCGGAAAACCTCTTCCCGCTGGGATTCTGGAATGCCCGGCCCATTATCATCGACCGTTATTTCTAAAAACCGTCCGTTCAAGTGTGCTTCTATCCAAACATGGTCGGCATACCGTTGCGCATTGACCAACAAATTCATGAAACACCTTTTAAACATTTGAACCTTAATTTCACTTTTAAGGTCTGAAGGGCAATTAATGACCATTTGTAAGGACGTGTTCCGGAATTGCGTTTTCAGGTCATGGAAAAAAGCAGATAACAAGATGTCCTGGGGCGTTTCATCCCCTGCGCCTCGCGCAAAATCAAGGTAACCTTCCAGCATTTTTTGCATTTGGCCAACATCATCTGACAGGTTCACCACCTCTGGACTTTGGGGCATCATGGCCAACTGCAATTTCATGCGAGCCAAAGGGGTCCGCAAATCGTGGGAGACACCCGCTAACATTTCGGTACGCTCATTCAACTGGCGACGGATACGGTCTCGCATAATGTTAAAGGATAAACCGGCTTTGCGCACCTCCGTTGCGCCTTCAGGTCGGTAATCCCCCAAATCCTGCCCTTTTCCAAAACGCTCCGCCGCATCCGCCAGGCGGCGCAAGGGACGGATCTGGTTGCGCATAAACAAGGAAGCCACAATAAACAAGAGCAATGCCGAAGCCGTTGTCCAGATTAACACAAGGGGCGTTGTGCGGCTATACAACCGTTTTCGGGACGTTTCAACGTGCAAGATACCTTGATGAACTTGCACATCCAGATAAATGTTGTCTTGATCCATGCGCAAGAAATAAGGCCGTTTGAGTTTATCGTGCAACGCCTCTTCCATAAACCTGTAAAGCCAACTGGATTTATAAATTCCGACCCTTGGCAAGCGCTCCCCTGGACGTAATTTTAAATCAAGCATCAGGTTTTGATGCGCCAGTTCTCTTACGCGACCAATATTTTGTCCATCTTCAACCATTTCAACCACCAACTGGATATCGCCGGAAATTGTGTTGGATAAAAGGCGCAAAATGGTTTCTGTATGGCGGTCAAAAAAGATATACCCCAAAACAACTTGAACAAGGATGAGGGGCGTGACAAGAATAATAAGGGAGCGCCCAAACAGGCTCCGGGGCAGAAGAGACTTCATGAAAAGAACGGGGTTACGCATACATCGTAATTTACCCGATTTAACCTGCTCAAACCACCCATTTTTAAGGTCGGGCATAAGATGAGCCGTTGAGGAGTCCCCCTCACCGTCTTAAGCGCAAGCGAAAGGGCGGGTAAGGGGTTACACGCCGAATGATGACGTCAACGTCTTCGTATGCCGTTCAAATCAACTGTTCCAAGGGTTGTTAATAACCTTAAACCCCCTGTGTTCCTGGCTATTGTCGCCCATTCTGATGATGGGGATGGTGTGAAGCTGCGTGGCCTTAGGTCCCCCTTTATGGCCTCCTCCTGGACCGGTGCCTTTTGAGGTAGGGTCTGTTGGGTCCTCAGGTTCGGCTGGCTTTTCATCGTTATCAAAGTTCAGCGTCGTTCTGACAAAACCTGGTTTGATGACGATAGCTTGTGCGCCAAAGCGGACAGGAATTTCCTGATTGCGAGAAAGCTGATCCTCCCTCCCAGCGCCGGGTTCGTTAAGTTGGGGAATACCAGGGTAGGGAGCGACAGAGACCCCCTCATCATCTTGAGTATCATCAAGCCGTTGCCATTCTTTTTGAATGCATTGCTCTGGCATTTCCAGGGGGCTAAAGTCATCTGCCATTTTTTCCGAAGGACTGGACGCCTCCGGGAGGTTACCCCCCTCTGACGCAGGCGCTTGCATCGCCATAGCCCCTGCCAATATCAAGGACGCCATGGCAATGCCCGCCCTATTTTTAGAAAAAAAGATCTCCATAAATGCGCTCCTTTTTAAATGTCCTCAATGGTTATACGGCGGTACGTCGTTATGTTTTCATTCCCCCTCTCAGCTCTATTGGGGTTATTTGAACTGTAGCGGCCCGAAAGTTAAGAATGGGTTAAGGGATAAAGAAGCTTGAAATAAAAAAGCGGATCGATAAAATGGGGCCATGAGGTGGGTAACCCTGTAAATTTCATGTCATTTTGAGTTTTTGTTTTTGACAAATGCCTTTGACTCGTGGCAAATGGCTTTAAGGACACTTCAAATTTGACACATTGTAGATCAGCATAGGCGAAGGAGATAATACCATGACGAAACTGGAATGGGGAACAAAAAGGGCGTGTCAAAGTTGCTCAGCTCGATTTTATGATATGCGCCGCAGCCCGATTATTTGCCCAAAATGTGGCGAAACCTTTGAAATTCAAGCGCCTGGTCGTCGCTCACGCAGCCGTACCGCCGCCCTTGACGATGCGATGACCAAACCGCTGGAAGATGATATCATGATCACAGACCTGGATTTGCCAACGGACTTGGATGCTGACCTTGGCGACGAAGACGACGACACATTGATCGAAGATGCTTCTGATCTGGGAGAAGACTTGGACGACATGGCTGACGTCATCGTTAATGAAGAAGGTGAAGAACAATAGAGAATGGGTCATTTTCATGAGCCTTATCATTAAAACATTCTGGATTTCTTTGGTGTGCCTGTCTGTTTTAGGTGTTATTGTCCTGGGAACGGTCGGAATTCCTGCCAAGCCCATTACCATAACCAAAACCATTCCTAATGACCGACTGCCGCAGTAGGTCAGATGTTACAACCCGAGGTTGATGCTTTTTTGGAAATGCTCATTGCCGAAAGGGGCGCTGCCCGAAATACCATCGATGCCTATCGGCAAGATCTCAGCCAGTTTGTGGATTTTATCAAGGGGGGCCTAGCCCTCCCCCCTTCCCTCTGCCATATCACTGCTGACCAAATCACCCAATACCTGATCCACCTTTCGCGACAAGGCCGCGAAGCCACAACCCTGGCTCGCCACTTGTCAGCTTTACGTCAGTTTTATCAATTCCTGGTTTCAGAAGGGTGGGCGGCCCAAAATCCGACAACAACCATTGATGCGCCGCGCCCTCAGCGCCCCTTGCCTAAAACCTTATCCGAAGCGGAAATCGTCCGGTTACTGGAGGGTGCCCGCAACCAGACGGACGCTGAAGGGCGCCGCCTTTACGCCATGCTGGAAACCCTCTATGCCAGCGGCTTGCGGGTCAGTGAACTCGTATCCCTGCCCTTGAGGTCCTTTCACCCGGACAAGCCTTTTCTGCTCATCAAGGGAAAAGGAGGAAAGGAGCGCCTTGTCCCATTGAGCGAGCCTGCCATAGCGGCCTTAACGTCCTACTTAACGGTGCGCCTCTCTTTCCTTCAGCCGGTAAGTGATGGTTCTCAAAAATGGCTGTTCCCCTCCTCCAGCAAGGAAGGTCACTTGACACGGCAGCGGTTTGGGCAATTGCTGAAAGAATTGGCGCTTGCCGTCAACCTGGATGCAGATAAGGTGTCCCCCCATATTATCCGCCATGCATTTGCAACCCACCTTTTGCGCCACGGCGCAGACCTCCTGACCATACAAAAGCTGTTAGGTCATGCGGACCTGTCAACAACCCAGATCTACACTCATGTCATCACCGACCATTTAAAAGATCTGGTAAACCGGCATCACCCCCTGGCTTCACCTCCCAACCCCGCCATCCAAAAAACGAGGGAAAACCTATGACCGTATTTTTAGACTTTGAACGCCAGATTGCAGAACTCGAAGCAAAAATTGAGGAATTACGCCACCTGGATAGCTCAGGCAAGATAGATATTGTCGCCGAGATCACGACCTTGCAAAAGAAGGCGGACAAGCTTTTGCGGCAAACCTATTCAAATTTAAGCCCCTGGCAAAAAGTAAAGGTGGCACGCCATCCGGAGCGCCCCCAGTTTTTTAATTACCGGGATGGTTTGTTTGAGGAGTTTACCGCCCTTGCAGGCGACCGTTGCTTTGGGGAAGACCAGGCGATTGTCGGGGGCCTTGCCCGGTTCCGGGGCAAGCCCGTTATGGTTATCGGGCAGCAAAAGGGCCAGGATACAGAAGCGCGAATTCGCCATAATTTCGGTATGTCGCGCCCTGAAGGGTACCGCAAGGCCCATCGGTTAATGGAACTGGCTGACCGGTTTCATCTGCCGCTTATCACCTTCATCGATACAAATGGCGCCTGGCCAGGCATTGACGCTGAAGAACGGGGGCAAGCCGAAGCCATCGCCCGCTGTATTGAAGGCTGTTTAAAGGTCCAGGTCCCTCTCATCAGCGTCGTTATTGGCGAGGGCGGGTCCGGGGGCGCCATTGCGATTGGGGCTGCCAATACTGTTCTCATGATGGAACATGCCGTTTATTCCGTCATCTCGCCAGAAGGGTGCGCCTCCATTTTATGGCGCAGCGCCGACAAGGCCCCTGAAGCCGCTGAAGCCCAACGCATCACAGCGCAAGACCTCTATAAACTCGGTATTATCGACCAGATTATCGCCGAGCCCATGGGCGGTGCCCACCGCCACCCTGACATAGCGATCCGCGCCGTCGGCGAAGCTTTGGATAAAGCCCTCATCACCTTGTCCGCCCATGAAGGGCACAAGCTCGTCCAAATGCGCCGCGACAAGTTCCTGAGAATGGGAGAAAAGGGGCTGTAGTACGCTAAGGACGTTTTGACCTCCAAGCGTCCTGCCATTGCGAAGCCGCGAGCGCGTTCAAGCGCGTGGCAGCCGCGGCATTTTTCTTGTCTTTACCCCCCTTAAAGTTGCCACGTCGCGCTCCGCGCTTCGCGTTCGCCGCCTCCCAATAACGGAACCGGAGAAGCTGAAAAGCTCATTTTAATTTAAATTTAAAGATAAACCAGTTGATTTTCGTAAAATTAATCCTATTTTTGAGTGGTGGATACCAGGTTTTCTTAAATGCTCAAACAAGAGGAGGATAAAATGATCATTATTGACGACACAATTACAGGAACAATTACAGGAAGCAATAAGAACGATACGGTCTCTGCAGGAAGCATTACTAATAGCACCATTGACGGTGGGAATGGGAACGATACAGTCTCAGCAACAACCATTCATGGCGGTGATATTTTCGGAGGAAACGGGAACGATACAGTCACTGCTACAACCATTTTTGCCAGTGATATTTTCGGAGGAAACGGGGACGATATGGTCTCCCTATCACACAATGATTCCAGTACGATTCAGAACAATGTTGAAATTGAAGGAGGGAACGGGAATGATACGTTGTCTCTGTCAGACAATGGGTCCGCAACCCTCTCAGAAACTTATTTTTACGGAGGAAGCGGAAACGATGCCGTCCTTATTTCAAACAATGGTTCCGTTGTAATTTATAGCATGTCTGTTCTCGCGGGCGATGGAGATGATACAATCTGCCTGTCACATAATGATTCTATTTCGCTTGAGGGTGCATCCTTTTTAGGCGGTAGAGGGAACGATACCCTGGACTTGAGCAATAATCAATCCTTTGATCTCGTAAGTTTTCGTGATGGTGATCTAGTATATAGTGTGTTCAATGGCGGCGAAGGCGTGGATACAATCAAATTATCTGAAAACGCACGATGGACTGTATACGACGCTGCTGACCCCACTCATACGGCGTTAACGGATTTCACGCATCTTCCTTTAAATGGGACCATTGAGATCGCAACTGCGTCTGGAACGGGCGTTCTTGCTTTTTCCAGCGTCGAAAAGATCGTCTTTGTGTAAAAGGAAGTTTCTGAAATGCCCGGGTTCTATCCCCTTTTGTGAAAAGCTTAGAAATACTTTTCTAAAGGGGGATAGAACCCAAATCGTGAATATTTTTCTACAACACCCTGATATTTCTAAGAAAAAATTCACAGGAAATTATTATCTTTTAAAAATCAAATTGTTACCAGTATGTCGAAAAGAGTTACCTCTGGGTTCTAAGGTTTTCAACTTCACTAAGACCAGAAACATCCTTTACTCTCATATTTTTCAAGGTTAGGTTTTCAACTCCACCAAGAGCAGAAACATCATCTATCTCAGGCATATCGTCCAAAGTCAGGGTCTTAACATTACGAAGAGCAGAAACATCCTTTACTCCCATATTTGACAAGGTTAGGTTTTTAACTCCACCAAGAGCAGAAACATCCTTTATCTCACACAAATTGTCCAAAGTCAGGGTCTTAACGCTACCAAGCTCAGAAACACTATTGACGCCAATCAACCCACGCAAGGTCACGTCTGGAATCTTACAAAGGCCAGAAACTTCACGAACGCTAAACAAATTAATCAAGGTTAGTTTTTTAATTCTGCCATTGCCAAGAACAGAGACCTCCTCAACGTTAAACAACCGTGATAAGGTTAGATTTTCAACCAAACAAAAAGGAGAAACATCCTTTATGCTATCTATCTTGTCCAAGGTTAGTTTTCGTACACAGCCGAAAACAGGAAAATTTCCTAGGGCTCTATGATAATTATATTTTAAGAAGTCATTTATTGGAATATCAGTATTTTTTGATAATATGCCCATTTCAGTATCATAATCCTTAATGCAAAAGGATCCCCGCCCCCCCCACTTAGAAGAGCTTGTTAAATTGATTGCTCTCCATTTTTCACAAACCCCGTGCGTCCATTTTGTTCCAGCAAAATCTGCGATTAAACTTAGGAGGGGAGTTGGAATTTTTTTATTTATATTGCTAGGCAATGCTGCTCTTCTGACCGGTGGGCTAACAAGCAACCTTTCTTCTTCCTTAGCAAGACTGCTAAAAGGGTTACCAGCAAAAGCACCTGAAATTAACGATAATGAGCATAATGTTGCTATAATTGGCAAACGCGCACGATTAAACATTTTCATATTAAACATCCTTTCCTACATATCTTTTTATTAAATTTTAAACAAACATTTTTTCTATAAAACCACAACTCACTTATAAAATTTAAAAAATTCTAAGTCAATAAGGATTTCAATTTATTCAAATGAAATACCTCTCATAAGTTCGGAGGTTTATTTTTATTAATTAGAAAAATTAACATTGACTTTATTAAAATGAATCCTATTTTTTATTTATGGATACCAAGTTTCCTTAAATTCTCAAACAGCAGGAGGTTAAAATGGTAATGCAAGTTACAGATATTACTAACCAAACCATTGAAGGAGGAGCTAAAAGCGATACGGTCTCCGCCGAAACCATTGAGAGGAGTACGATTGACGGCGGGGCAGGAAACGATACAGTCTCTGCCGTAACCATTGCTGGCAGCACAATTGACGGAGGAGACGGGAACGATACCGTCTTTACCAAAGCTATTACTTATGATGTTCACAGAGCAACGTCCACCATTGATGGAGGAAGCGGAAACGACACAGTCTCTCTGTCAAATGATACTGGGTATATTCAAGAGGGCGTTATTAGCGGGGGGGACGGGAACGATAAGGTTCTGATGGTAAATAATACTAGCGTATTCATCGATGAAAGCAATATTGATGGAGGGACGGGAAATGATACATTCTCTCTGTCAAACAATGATACTGCAGCCGTTTTTTACAGCTCTATTAAAGGAGGAAGCGGGAACGATATATTCTCCCTATCAGACAATGTTTCATTGCGTCTTCAAAAGGTATCCATTGAGGGGGGAGATGGAAACGATACTCTTGACTTTAGTAATAACCAGCAACTCGAATTAGATCGTGCCTCCTTTGACGGCGGACAAGGCATGGATACACTCAAATTATCTGCCAACGCAGGGTGGACTGTATATTACGATGATAGCCTTGCCCACAATGAGGGTACAGATTCTACTCATCTTCCTTTAAGCGGGAGGATTGAAATTGCCGGAATGGGTAGCTTCCATTTTTCCAACATAGAACAGATCGTCTTTGTGTAAATGGAAGCTTTTAAAATGACCAGGTTCTATTCACTTTTGTAAAATGTTTAAAAACATCTTTCCAAAGGTGGATAGAACTTAGCGTTGAAAAAAATTCTTAGCCCCCATCCGTAAGTATAGTAAAGTTCCTCCTACCAACAGCCCCCACCATTAGAAAAGGACCCCATGTTCCTGCGCAATCCCATTACAAGCCTTCAAGGCGTTGGAAGCAAGCGCCGCCCGTTGTTTGAACGGCTGCTTGGGGTGCGCGTGATGGATGCGCTGATGCACCTGCCGTGCGACCTCATCCACCGGCGGTTTGTGGAGAGTGTCACGCAAGCCAGGGCCGGGGAGGTGGTGACGGTTATCGGGGAAGTCATCAGCCACACGCCCCCGGCTTACCCCCGCAAGGTTTATGCGGTTACGTGCTTTGATGGCCGCTGTTTCTTCGATCTGGTATTTTTTCACGGGAAAGCGTCGTACCTTCAAACGCTTTTACCTCTTCACACCAAGCGCCTCATCTCCGGCAAGCTGGAACGGTTTCAAGACCGCTGGAAAATCCCACACCCCGACCATATTGAAATCCCGGGGGAACGGCAGCTTCGCGGGCCCGAACCCGTCTACCCGCTCACCACGGGCATAACCAACAAATGTGTGACCCGCGTGATTCAGTCCGCCCTTTCCCGGCTCCCCCCCTTGCCGGAGTGGCTGGATGAAGAGAAAGCGCAAAAATGGCCGCGGTGGAACGAGGCTGTCCAACAAGTTCACGCCCCCCAAACGCAGCAGGACCTTGACCCGCAAACCCCCGCCCGCCTGCGCCTGGCTTATGATGAGCTTTTGGCCCATCAACTCTCCCTCAACCTCACGCGCCGCCGCCAGCAGGTAAAAGCCCAAGGGGCTTCCCTTAGGAGCGTTGACCGCCGCAAGGCCCAAATCCTCCAGTCACTCCCTTTCTCCCTTACGCCTGGCCAGGAAAGCGCCCTGGCGGATATCGCCCGGGATATGGCGTCACCCCAACAAATGCTGCGCCTCATCCAGGGCGATGTGGGCAGCGGAAAAACCCTTGTGGCCCTGCTTGCCATGGCACAGGCTGTTGATGCCGGGTTCCAGGCCGCTCTCCTGGTCCCTACAGATATTCTGGCACGCCAGCACGCGGCAAAGCTGGCTCCCCTGTGCGCCGCATCTGACATGCGTTTGGCTTTGCTCACCGGGCGTGACCAGGGGAAAAAACGGGCCCAGATTCTGGAGGCGTTGAAGGACCAACAGATTGATATCATCGTCGGAACGCACGCCATCATCCAGGAAGACGTTCACTTTGCCAAGCTTGGCCTGGCCGTCGTTGATGAACAACACCGCTTTGGCGTGAACCAACGTTTGGCCCTGACAGGCAAAGGGAACAACCCGGATGTCTTGGCCATGACGGCCACCCCCATCCCCCGCACCTTGATGCTCGCCCATTATGGGGATATGGACGTTTCTTTCATCCGGGACAAACCCGCCGGGCGGCAACCCATTGAGACAAAGGTGTTGCCCTTAAGCCGCCTGGATGAGGTGGTCGCTGGCATCGAGCGCGCCTTGAAAACAGGCGCAAAGATCTATTGGGTTTGCCCGTTGATCGAAGAATCCGAAGCCATGGACTTGGCTGCAGCCGTAGAACGGTGGGCAGCCCTTTCCCAAAAGTTCCCTGGCAAGGCCGGGCTTGTCCATGGAAAGCTGAAAGCAGATGAAAAAGATGCCATTATGGGCCAATTTATCAACGGCCCCGTTGATATCCTCATTGCCACAACAGTTATTGAGGTTGGCGTGGACGTACCCACGGCTTCCATCATGATTATTGAACATGCGGAACGCTTTGGGCTGGCCCAACTTCACCAGTTACGGGGACGCATTGGCCGCGGTAACCAAGCGTCTATATGCCTTCTCCTGTATAGCCCTGCCTTAACGGCCGTGGGCCGGAAGCGGCTTGAAATCATGCGCCAGACCCATGACGGCTTTTTAATCGCTGAAGAAGACCTGAAGCTGCGGGGAAGTGGGGAGCTTTTGGGAACGAAACAAAGCGGCCTACCCCGCTTCCGTATTGCTGATTTTACCTCACACCCTGACGTATACGGGGAGCTATTTGCAATGGCCAACAAGGATGCGCGCCGGATCTGCCAGGAAGATCCCACCCTGTCTACCCCCCGGGGCCAGGCTCTGCAACTCCTCCTGTCCTTGCATGGGCGGGCGGATGCGGCTAAATACAGCCGTTCTGGGTAAGTTAACGTCATAGGGGATACCTGTCCATCAGAGCGGCAACGGCGTTATCCTTTTCTTTGCTGCCCCGGGAAGAACCAAACTCAAAACTGTAGGCATCTTTCAGGCACGCCCCAAAAATACCAGCGATGGTTGAAATAATCCCCACGGCTTCGCCGGGCAACGCTTCTGAAAAATAAGCCAGCGAGCCTAAGCAAAGAATCAACCCCACAGCCGCGGCAATGACCATGATGTCCGCCCGAATATTTGACCGCCCGGCATTCATCAGGGCGACATCCCTGAGCCGGGCATCCTGACGGTCTTTCATAACAGCCAGTTCCATTTCAGCTTCCACTTGGATGATGGCTTTTTGAAACGCACTCACCAGGTTTGGGTTTTTCTCTAATTGCTGGATGGCTTCCACAGGATCCAACGTCCCTGTAATTTTTTGAGCAATATCGACAACTTTCGTTGCCACGTCTTGCGCTTGGTCTCCCCCCAGCCATCGGGCAATCAGGGGTGCGAAACCCGCTAACCCTAAAGCTGCTGCAATAACAGGAAATGCCATTTTTTTAATCTCCTTTGGTTAATTGATAAAAGACATGGCGGGCAAGACGAATCTTTGGTTTTTGCCCCCGCGCCCAGGCAGGCAAAGCCGGAAGCGTTGTTGCGTGGTAATGGTTGCTGCCTTTGGTCAGATCTGGCCACTCCCCGGATGCGACCTTTGTGGCAACCTGCCGGCATACCCGAAAGACAGGGTCGGGAATGTCATCCCGCATGAGAAGGGCGCGGTTGGGGTCTCCCTCGTTCCAACAGGAAAACTGCCAGGGTTTCAGGCAAACTTCCGCAATGGATGTGCCATACCAGCTCTCTGCCTTCAAGCGGTTCATGACCACATTCCCAACGGCAATAAGGGAAGAAACACCCCCCTCAAGGCCGTCATATTCACCCCGCGCCTCCCCAAAAATGGTACGGGCAAGAATGTCGATTTCGTCACGTTTCATGGTGTTCCTTTTGGTAAATTAATTCATTAATTTTGCTCCTCGGCTGTTCTACCTCTCCCCTTGTGGGAGAGGTCGCCATGAGCGTCAGCGAAATGGCGGGTGAGGGGTGGCAGTAGGCACAATAATACCCCTCACCCGTCGCTCTTCGCTCCGGTGTCGCGAAGTGCGCCGACCTCTCCCACAAGGGGAGAGGTAGAACAGCCCTCCTGGCTCCTGCCCTCTGGCCCCTGTCACACCTCAAACACCAGCGCCCAATTCCCCTGGTCCTGTTGAAAGTCCGTTGAGGTATGGGGCACAAGGCAACTGTAAACGCCCCTGCTACCAAGAATCATGAGCTGGTCCCCTTCCTGGGCCACATTTGCAATCCCTTCTGCCAGCGGTGGCTTCGTTTCCAGGTTTTTCACCCGCTCGTCAAGATTGGCAAAATTACCGTCCATTTCCTCAATGGTCAGGGGTTCCTGCTTTTGATGACGGTAGACAATACCCATTTACGCCTCCTTTTTATAAAATATGTAATTGTTTGATAAGCGACAGGACCGGTAGGGGACGGTGAAGGGCTGCCCCCTTTCATCTATGCCGACTTCAAGGTGAATGACAGACATACCCGCCTCAATGGATTCAAAAAGTGTGCGGGTGTGTCGATCCCGCGCTCTCGCCAAAACAGCAGGGAAGAGGCTTGTATAAATGTTTCATCCCTGAGGGACGCCAACGTAAAAACAAAGGGGTGGATGTCCTCTCCAACTTGCTGAGCCCCATAAGCCCACAAACAAGGCAGCCCGTCAGCCCCCCTCTCGGACGGGTCCTGGTGAACCAGGCGGCCTTCTGGTTGCCCTTGAAAATTTTTTTGGTAAAGGAAAGGCTCTGGCAAAATGAGCCGATACCCTGAAAAATGGACGCCAACAAACGGAACCCGCCCCTCTTCGGACGCCTTTTGATAGTGCCCTGTTCCCAGGGCCTCAACCCTGACTTTAGAAAAAACGCTTCGGCGGGGGTAAAGAAAGCAAGCAGCGCTTCTCCCTAGTTTCGCGCGGGCCTCCTCATTATCAACCCAAACGGGCGTCAACCGCACGTGAAGGTCAATAACAGCCGGCAAAGCCTCTTCTCCCAGCCAAACGCCCGGATCTTTAACGCCACCAAACTGGCAAAAGGCTTTTTCCCTGTTCCCATCATCTGTCGGCATTACCGTATAGCCGGAAGGATAGGGCCTCAGCATCACGCTGCGCAAGCCACGGTCAAACCTCATGGCAAGCCTCCCGACACATCAACCTGGCAAGGGGCCGTCCACAACCCGATGGTTTGGAGCTGGATGACATGCTCCACCACGCCTTGGGTTCTCAAGTCCGCCAGATCAAGAGAAATAACAGTCGGCACCTCTTCCAAAACACTCTTTATATTTTGGCGAACAGGATATTGCTGGGATTGCAAGGCTTGAATTTGCCTTTCCGCATCATGGCTGACAAAAACATCCTTCACGAGATCATGAACTGACAGGTTTGCCCCCTCTATCATGCCTTCCTGGGGCCGTTGGTGAGCATAGCTTGCATAAACCAGCCCGGAAGCTGTCTGATGATACGGAGGCATGCCCGTATCCCCATAGGCAGGTTCTGCATAAAAAGTTGTCTCTGGGAAAGGGGTACGCTCGGGTTCTGCTCCAATCGACGCCGCGAACCGAACCCACGCGCAAGCTTTCAGGCCATCCTGCCGTAAGGAATAAGCAACCACTTTGCCGAGCGCCCTTCCACCGGGGATGCGCGCATCAACAAGACAAACCGAATGATCCATGGACAAGGCAAGACCAGCTTCAAAAGGAAGGCATATTTCAATCTCCAGACAGCGGGCGCTTGCCGCCAGATGCGCACGCGCCACTTCAAGGGCATGGTCAACGGCCTGCCGACCGCGGGAAGTTAAGAAAAAAGTGCTGCCGACCGCTGGGGCCACCTGTTGCAAGTGAAGATGTAACGTTCGCGTCAAGGGCCTTATCGCCCCGTCCAACTGCGTCTTTTGGGACACCGTAACCTGAACAACTTCCCGTCTTTTTTGACGGTAGCGCCATCCCAGGACCACTGTCCCAGACATCCAGAACCGTTTTGCCCGTAAGGTCTTGGGCGCTTGGGTCAATTCATCCCCTGTCATTACCTCAGGCGTGAGGGTTGGGTAAACATCCAGCACGCCTGTGCGGGGCGGCGTTACCTGGTTCAGATGGCTTTCCACCACCCAAAATCCCGACCTTCCCAGCTTTTGCCCTTCTTTGAACCAGGTTGCCTCTAACGCATGGGGCGTGAGGGTGTTGATCATGCCGCCAGGAAAAGCTGCCGCAATTTTTCTCCCCAGGCTCACCTCTCCGGAAGCTTCCTGGACCCATTCTGCCGTCAGCGTTACAGATATATGGGAAAGGGGCGTTTCAGCGAGGCTGACTTTCAGGCTGTCGGCAAAAAATACATCCGTAACATCCAACACACACCGTCCCTGGAACAGATCTGAAACAGATACCTGCCCCGTCAAGCGGTCCCACGCAAACAAGGCGCTGCGGGCCTCTAGCCATTCCGCCGGATTGTTGTGCGCCGCTGGGTCTACAAAAGCCACATCCCAGAAGGGCGCTTGTTTCAGATCACAGGCCAACCCTTGGAGTTGGGCAGCCGCATCCAGTGGTTCCGCCGTGAATTCCAAGCTAACCAAGTCAGGGGTGATTTTAACCGGCAAGCCAACCAGCCGACCGGAGAAAATCAACCGATGGTCATAAGAAATAAAGGCGTGACGCTGATCGAGCGGCGGAAGCCGAGGTTCAACCACAACCACGGTGGCGATGGCCACCTCTCCTTCCCGGTGGTCAATGGTCAACGCCAAAATCTCCAGGTCGCATCGCCTATGGGTTTGTGGATCAAAACTTTCTTCGGCAGGGTGCCACGCAAAATATGTTGTCATTTTGTTCCTTTCCTTGTATTTCACCTCTCCCCTTGTGGGAGAGGTCGGCGCAATTCGCGACAACGGAGCGGAGGGCGACGGGTGAGGGGTATTCACACCCCAAAGAACCCCTCACCCGCCATTTCGCTAACGCTCAATTGGCGACCTCTCCCACAAGGGGAGAGGTATAACAGCCCCCCTGATTCCTGGCTCCTGATTTCTCTCGACTTTTCCAAAAAATCCCTGTAAAAAACAAAAGATGCCTTCATAATCAAGCGAGAGACCTTTATGTCTGCCACCCCTGCCCACGCGCCAGCTTTAGCTGAAGATCTTGCCGTTGCTTTTGCTCCCCCCCCCCAACCTCCTCAGTCCGTGAACTGGTTTATGCGCAAAGGTTACCCTCAAGGGGCCTTTTGGGCTGTGATGATAACACTCGTCAGCGTCACCAATGACATTTTGATGCGCCTTCTGGGTGCTGGGCTGGACATCATTCAAATCTCCTTTTTCCGTTTTTTCTTTGGCATGCTCGCTGTCATTCCCCTCATGCTTTCCCATGGCTCCACGTTGTTTAAAACCTCCCGCCCCTGGATGCATTTCTGGCGGGCGATTTTAGGGGTGGGGGCCATTGGGGGGGCCTGTTACTCCGTTAACCTGATGCCCTTATCGGACAACACGATTATCATGTCCTCCCAGCCATTCTTCTTCCTCCCGCTTGCCGTCATTTTCCTGCGGGAAAAGGTAGACATGTCCCGCTGGATCGCCATTCTCATCGGCTTTATCGGGCTTCTTATTATGTTCCAGCCCGGCGCAGAAGCTTTACGGATCGTAGCCCTCGTTCCCATCACCGCTGCCATTCTCTTTGCCATGAGCGATGTTGTTGCCAAAAAGATGGTGGCAACAGAAAACACCCATTCGATGCTGTTTTACTTTGCTGTTGGCACCACCTTAATAACCCTGGTTCCCGCGATCCTGGTTTGGCAAACCCCCTCCTGGTACCAGTTGGGCATGCTTGCCTTGCTCGGTATTGGCGGCAACTTGATCCAGGTTTGCATGATCCGAGCTTTTTCAGCCACAGACGCTTCCGCCCTCAGCCCCTTCCGGTACGTTGAGTTTATCTTCGCCGCCTTATTTGGCTTCCTGTTTTTCCTTGAGGTTCCAACCCTTGTCACCCTTACAGGCGCAACGTTCATTATCGCCGGCACAGCCTACATCAGTTATTATGAAACCCGGAAAGAGCAGAAGAAAAAGGGGTAAGAATCTGTAAGATAAACTGGTTTTTCATACCCCTCACCCGCCATTACGCTAACGCTTATGGCGACCTCTCCCACAAGGGGAGAGGTACAAACAGCCCGTGTATTTTACCTCTCCCCTTGTGGGAGAGGTCGATGCGATTCGCTACACCGTAGCGAAGAGCAGCGGGTGAGGGGTCTTATCCAAAAGCAAAAATTTACATACAGCACATCAACCGAATTCCTCGTCATATCTCCTCCAGCTCCAACCGCCATCCCGCTTTCAACCCCCATTCGTTTGTGGACAGGGAAAAGGTGACAACGCGCATATCCAGCCAGGGACGGTAACTTACAAAAACGTCTTCGTTCATGCCGGCAGGGCTTTCAGCAAGCACAACTTTACGCCCCAAGGCTTCCTGAACCTCCCTTCTCTCCTGATGTGCCGTGGTTGCGAAGATTGACCCGATCATAGGGTCACGCTCCAGAACAGCTTCCCGGCCAGCAACTTTTTGCCATAACCGCTGAATACACCCAACCCGGACCTCGCTCCCCCGCCACAATCCTTCCAAAGCCAGGGAAGTTTTGTCCTCACAGGAAATGAGGGAGCGATATTTGTGGGCCAGGGGTTTTCCTGTATAAACAAGGGTACCGTTGAGGGTCCGCCGCAACGTCCCGCATCCAACAGGCATCAACTGCTGGACGCAGCCGCGCGCCGACAAGGGCGGGAACCCCCCCTTGCTTAAAATAAGTTCGGATTCCATGTGTGCTTCTCCTTAATTTTTAAGGTCAAGATATAAACAAAGGATTTCCAAGAGATTGTCATCCTGGCCGTTAGATTTTGTTAACCGTCGCGTGAGCGAAGCGTTACAAAATCTTAAGCCCCAAGGTAACAACCTATGGTTGAATTGTTCCTATTGCGCCCACCTTGGCAAATCGACAATCCTTCCCCGGCTTGTCCGCCGGAAATAGGTGGTCAAGGTATTCAAAACCTCATCTTCCTTTAAGGGTTCAGGTTCTCCTTCCGCCTCGTCTCCCTGTTGCTCTGTCAAAATTGAATGGTCCACCGCTTACCCCCTGATAATGCCGTCATAAAAATGATGGATGGCCCGTAACGGGTCGCTCCCAAAAGTTTTTTCAGAACTTTCCGCAACACAAGCCAAGAACCGGAGGGTTGAGGTTTTATCCGGCAAGAAAAAGGTCCTGCCCTCCAGGGTTTTTCTCATTCTGTCCGACAAATGGACCGCTTCTTTCATGTCCGGGCTTTTTCCCCGGGCAGGATAAGCTGACCACATTTCTTCCAGCTCAATCAAAACCAGCGGATAGGTCGCCTCTGGCGGTAAAGCCAGATGAACATGCGGTGTAACGCCTTCTTTCAGTAAATGCTCCCGGACAGCTGCCAGAACTTGAAAATCACTCATCTTTTCCTCCGATTCCATACATGAAACAACTCATCCACTGTCGACGCGGGTCAATTAAGGGAGGACATAACAAGGCCAGGGTTATATGCTCCCACTGGATCCGGTCAAACTGCTCCCGGTGGAACCGCATCGTCACTTTATATCTCCCGCGACCAAAGTTCCGGTTGTTCCACCCTTCCCCGAAAACCTCCCACTGCCCATAAGGGACGATCTTGGCCCAAAGGGCACCCCGGTCTTGCCAATCTTCCGTAAATGAGCCGTCTTCTTCTTCCCGAACCCGCCGCTTTAAGAGTACAACCCGGTTGCATAATTCCTGAATACGGGTCATGGCAGCCTCACAACGCGGTAAGCATCCAGCATGGGCCCTACCACCATCGGTTGAGATATTCCCTCTGAAAGCCGGTTTTCATAAAAATCTGCCACAAGTCGGAGGATAGCTTGCCGGATCAGAGGCGGAATATCCCTGGAATGGTTACCATAGCCCGTTTCAAATTCAATCTCAACCGGCTCTAGAACCGCCATAAAAACGAGCTTGGGGACTTGATGGTTGAGCTCAAGGCGGTGGCGACGGATGCGTTTCTTTTCCCCGGTGTCCATCAGCCGGTTAACCCCCAGAATGGCCCGCAACGGCGGGTAAGGGAGCGCAACAGAACAGATATCTTCACAGGTTGTAGACAATTGAAGGGGACAGGGCCTTTCTTTCTGCCAAATCAAACGCCAGCTTTGGGCCAAGAGGGACCGGCCTAGATATTCCTCGATAAACCCGGTAGCCGCTTGAATAAGCAACCGCAAATAAGCGTCCTCATGGCCATGCTCAAGGCGCAAATGCGCCTTAACCTCTGATATGCCCACAGGAAGGATGTTTAATGTCTGAATTCGCGTCAACATGGTTTAGTCCTTTGCAAAGTTAATGAATTTTAGAGCATCAAAATTGATGACGTCACCGCCGACCCGTTTTGTGGCATAAAACTCCACGTAAGGCTTGGCGCTAAAAGGGTCCCGCAAGACATGCAAGCCGGCGCGGTCTACAATCTGGTAGGCTTCGCGGAAATTCCCGAAAGCCACCGCGACAGAGGGCCTTCCCGCTTGCAGCGCGGGCATATCATCCGTCACCATGACGGGATATCCCAACAAGGTTGACGGTGTCCCGTCAATCAGGCTGGGCTGCCACAAGTAGTGGCCGTCCCCCCCTTTGAGCTTGCGGATGGCAGCTAAGGCGGAGCGGGCCATCAGCCAGCTCGCACCCCTTAAATAGGGGGCTTTTAAAGCGTGAAAAGCCTCTAGCAAAACGTCCCCATCTGTTAGGGCATCATTCTCTTTTGAAACAACAGCCTCAAACTTGCCCCATTCCCCTTTACCAACCTCAACCGTGTCATAAGCCAGAAAACCCTTGGGCTTCCCATTCCCGTCACCGTTGATGAAGGCCGCATTTTCCGTCACCGTCATTTTTTCAGCAATTTTTTGGGCCAGCCACGTTTCAATATCCACGTTGGCATCATCCAGAAGCTTTTGGCTTGCCCGTGGCTTGGCATAGATTTGATGTACGGGAATACGGACCTTCTGCAATTCCGGTGTTCCCGTCTCTGGCCGTTCCGCCGTTTCTGCAACCCACCCCACATCGGCTGACCCTTTTTCCTGCAGCAATTCCAGCGCATCGGTTGAAATGGCCGCAACCCGGGAAACAGACCGCATGGGGGAAGTCACAGCCATCGTTGCCTGGATTGTGTCCAACAGAGCTGTCGGGATCAAATATCCCCCCCCTTCCTGGTTCAAGCTGCTCAAGGCCTTTTGCTCAACTCCTTCTGTGCCTTTACGTACATAAGAAAAGAAAGCGGCTTTTTCCGCCGTATCCGCTTCAGCGGCAGGGGCAACATAAGGCCGTTGTGCGGCGGTTTCCAAACGGGCCAATCGGTTTTGCGCTTTTTCAACAAGGTCGTTTAAACGATTAACCTTACTGTCCGTCAACGGGTCCGTTACCCCCTTTGTTTCCAGGTGAAGAAGGCGCTGGTCATTCGCCTCTTTAAAGTCCTGAAATGCCTGGTGAAGCGTATCAACAGCTTCCTGAATCATCTGTGTTGTCATGGTTTTGTGTCCTTTCGTAAGTTAATTTCCTGCTATACCCATGCTAAGGGCTGTTGACCCTCTCCCCTTGTGGGAGAGGTCGGCGCAATTCGCGACACCGGAGCGAAGGGCGACGGGTGAGGGGTATTATTGTGCCTACTGCCACCCCTCACCCGCC
>JAJONN010000028.1 GCA_021323455.1 Alphaproteobacteria bacterium
CTCTATGATAGTGTGGATATCCTCAACGCCCATCCCCCTTTGCAGCATCTTGCGGGCCATGTCCTTTTTTTCTTCTAGGTTCTTCTTCCTTTCTTCTTCTTTTCCTTTTTCTATGCCTTTTTCTATGCCTCTTTCCTCGCCTTCTTTAAGAGAATCCGCACGCACGGTTTGTTGAACGCGAATCGCATCTAGATATTCGTCATACGCCTCGAGTTCGGCTTTCGTATAAGCGGATTCTTGGGCTAACGCCATCGCCTTGATCACTTCAGGGCTGTCTTTGAACTCTTCGGGGATGGTATCTAAGGCGTCCGTTTCCCGCAAAAAACGCATCCATAAAACGCCTATTTTTCGGTCTTCAAGCGTTTTTGGGTTGAATTTGGGCAATTCCAGAAAAACCAGTTCTATCCCTTCCAGGGTCTTATCAAGGTCTTTCGTATTCGTTAGGCGATAGTGATGGAACCAGTTGTCCGTTGTTTCTTCAAACGTTTCGTTGACAAGGGCCAATCCATAAACAGGGCACAGCGTGTCATACGTTTGGCCTCTGTCAAGCTGTTGGACGTATGCCTTGGACGTACCAAATAAAAATCGGCTTAGGAAGCTTTTGCTCCAGGTCATTTGCATCTCGACGATAAAAATCCGCCCTGTTTCATCCGTACACTTTACGTCCACGATCGTATTTTTCATCCCCGGAATGCGGGGTGCTTGCTCCGGTGTCAGATAGCTCACCGTTTGAATCAAATGGCCTTCTGGCAAAGGAAGGAGGTTGTTGAGAAAGCTTTTAATGAGATCAGGATGATGCCCAAATATTTTTTTGAAGACAAGATCCGATTTTGGATCTAGGAACTTCCCTGTTATTTGGTGTCGTTTCGCCATTTTTGGTTTCCTTGCGCTGCGCTTTACCTTATGGGAAACGATAGCACAAAGCTTGCCGCCGTGGGAACTCTTACGAATTTTCAAGGGGCGGGAACCTTAAAACGCTTGGCCTCATTGGAAGGCAATTTTAGGCACGATAATCACTCCCCAAAGGTAGAGTGCGAACGTGCGCACAAAACCTCACCTTCATAAGACCTATAAGGGTTTGGGCTTTCTGGATTGCCGAACCTCACTCACTCTTTGCGAGCTCTACCCTATTTTAGAAAAATGGCCCTGCTTCTACTTCGGCGCCAGAACCATAATCATTTGCTTACCTTCCAAGCGGGGGGCTTGCTCAATTTTAGCGAGGTCGTCAAATAGGTCACGGAGCCGCGTTAAGACTTCCATTCCGATTTCTTGGTGGGACATCTCGCGCCCCCGGAACCGCATCGACACCTTGACTTTATCACCTTCTTCAATAAAACGTTGAATCGCGCGGCGCTTGACCTGGAAATCATTTTCGTCAATGCCAGGGCGCATTTGAATTTCCTTGATTTCAATGGTTTTTTGTTTTTTCCTGGCTTCTGCGCGCTTTTTCTGCTGTTCGTATTTATATTTGCCATAATCTAGAATTTTACAAACAGGTGGCTCCGCGTTTGGTGAGATTTCAACGAGATCCAAACCTGCCTTTTGGGCCATTTGCATGCCTTCAAAGCGGGTTATAACCCCGATCATTTCCCCATTTTCATCAACCAGGCGGATTTTTGGGCAGGTGATTTCCCCGTTCACGCGAGGCCCATCACGAGGGGTGGTCGGTTCATTTGGTAAACGCGCTATCGTTATCTCCTTAATAATCGTAAAAATGATACACGGTTACTATTAACACAATATTCATCAAGTGGTCTAGGCTTTGCGTAGAAAAAATCAGGGTCACCATCCTTCTTAATTTGGCCTAAATTCTTGCATTTTTCAAAATTATGAGAAAATTTTAGGCAACCCGGTTGCTCTGTTCTCTCATTCACCCTATTATTAAAGCAATGATTAATTTATTAGGTGCAGGACCATGATTGTCACTTGTCCATCTTGCCACAAGAAGTATCTCATCGAAAATAACCAGATGCCAGAAAAAGGACGCCAGGTCCGCTGTGGCGAATGTGGCAACACGTGGTGGCAGGAAACGCTTGACGTCATGGTCCTGGACCCAAGAAAAGAAGGCATTACCGAAAAAGACCGTATTCCGCATAATATAAGCCCTGGCTTGAACAAGCTGGAAAAAACGATGGATGATGAAGACAAGCCCCGCGGCCTTAAAGCATTTATCCATAATTATTACCTCGACTGGCTCGTCATTGTCTTTGCGCTGGTTATTGTTCTTTTTGTCACCTATCGGGAGCGGGGAACAATATTTGACCAGGCCCCTTCTTTCAAGCGGGTTATCAATCCTCGGATCGGGGGTAATCCCGGCGCACCGGGTCCGGGCCTTAGTGTCCAAGGCATCAATTATGATGCCATCCATCATAATAATACGCCTCATCTCATGGTTACAGGGGAAATTGTTAATGTTTCAGCCAAATCAATGCCGGTCCCTCCCTTAACCATTACCGTATGCGGTAAGAATAACGGGCAAGAGATGCAGCCAAAATCACATACATGGTATCATTCCAATAAAACGGAGCAGCTGCTTCCTGGCGGACGTATCTCTTTTCAAAGCCTGACCACCCATCCTGGCTGGTCAACAATTGAAAAAATTGATGTCCATGAATGCAATGAAGCGCCTTTAACAGGTTGAAAAAAAGCCTGAGATCGTTTAATTAAGAAGTAGCGCTACCTCAAAATAATGATCTTAACATTATGAAGTTATTTGATACCCCCCCCCAGAACAAACATGTGCTATGCTTGGGCGACCTTTTACTAGACCGTTTCGTCTATGGAACGGTTCATCGCATCTCGCCGGAAGCGCCAGTCCCCGTCCTGAAAATTAACCGTGATTTCCTCGCTCTGGGAGGAGCAGGCAACGTCGTGCGAAATTTATCCGCTCTTGGGTGCCGCACAACTTTTATCGGAATTGTGGGGAAAGACGACGCTGGGCAGAAGACAAGGGACCTCTTAACCGGCTTGCCCCACGTTGATGCTCACCTGATCACCGAAGGCCGCACACCTGTAAAATCGCGTTTCATATCCAATGCCCAGCAGCTTTTAAGGGTCGATGATGAGGTTTTCTCTGTCCCTTCTGAAACGACGCTCGACGCTTTAAAATGCCTGTTGGCCAGCCATCTCCCCTTAGCACAGGTCGTTATTTTATCAGATTATGGCAAGGGTTCACTTCCCGCTCACTTATGCCAATTCGTGATTTCTGCGGCAAAAGAAGCTGGCATTCCCACCATCGTAGATCCAAAAGGCCAAGATTATTCCCGTTATCGGGGAGCAACGCTCCTGACGCCTAACGAAAAAGAATTAAATGAAGTTTCCCCCCATTCCTTGCGGTCTGATCAAGATGTCATTCAGGCAATGACCCAAATCAGGGACCGTCTTGATCTGGACGCAGTCCTTGTCACGCGGGGCGCAAAAGGAATGGTCTTGCTCCCTCCCTCAACGGAACCAATGGACGGGCCCCTCCATATTCCGGCCCAAGCCCGTGAAATCTTTGATGTGTCAGGAGCCGGCGATACAGTGATTGCCACGCTTGCGGCTTCTATCAGCGTTGGGGATTCTCTGGAAAATGCGGCAAGGCTTGCCAACATTGCTGCCGGTATTGTGGTTGGCAAGGTCGGGACGGCAATTATCAGCCAGGAAGAGCTGGCAGCAGCCGTCTTAAAGGCAGAGCCTCTGATCCCTTCCAAAATCATATCTCTGGAAGAAGCGAAGACCTATACCCAAACCTGGCGGCGCCATGGGTTAACCCTTGGCTTTACAAATGGGTGCTTTGACCTGCTCCATCTGGGCCACCTTCATTCCCTGGAGCAGTGTAAAAAAAGATGTGACCGCCTTATTGTGGGGCTTAACACAGATGCCTCAATCCGTCGCCTAAAAGGGGCAAACAGGCCAATCCAGGAGGAAATGGTCCGTGCCCATGTTCTGGCTGCTCTTGAGTATGTGGACGGCGTAATCTTGTTTGATGAGGAAACGCCCTTTACCCTTATTGAAGCGCTTTTGCCAGACCTCTTGTTTAAGGGGGCTGATTATACGGTCGATAATGTCGTAGGAGCTGATCTCGTTCACTTAAACGGCGGGAAAGTTCACCTCATTGACCTCAAGCCTGGCTATAGCACCACAGCCACCGTGACAAAACTGCGGAAAATTGCCTGAGAAGGAATTTAGTGATCAGAAGTATGAAGAATTTATGAATGACTTATCGTGTACTTTGATTCAAATGCCTGTGATAGGAATTGGCTGTTTTATAGATCAAGTAGGCTACCATAGTTGGTATCAAGATCAATACTGGGAAGGTATATGGTAGCTCTGCAAGACAGCTTTTGGATTTGTGTTGAGCGTGCAACTAAATATGCACGGCTTCAAGGTGGAAGGGTGAGAGTTAATGTTAAAAGAGCGGACTCTAAGGCCGGCGGTTGCAGAAGTTTGCAGAACCATGAACATTGACCTAATGCTCTGCCAAGATCCATATCCTGTTATTCGTCTCCCCTCTCCTATCAATGAGTCCCTTATTTTTAAGACTTAATAAATTATAGTTAAGCGTTCGGAGGGAAAAAGAATCCGACTGTTTTTTGACATAAAACCAAAAAATAATGCCAAAACCATATTCCATGGCTGTAGCAAAACGGCTCTAACGGGGATAACATGCACCATGATCCTGCTGTAAAGCTTGCGCAAATGGGGGGAAATTTGCTACCAAAGAGGTAAGTCTATTTTATTCTTTTGGTAAAGGTTTATCTCTTCATGCGCATTCCTCCTCATACGGTTAAAATCATTCACTTTATTGGAATTGGCGGCATCGGGATGAGTGGAATTGCGGAAGTTTTGCATAACCTGGGCTATGAAGTGCAGGGGAGCGATATCGCAGAAAACGCAAACATCCGCCGGTTGCGGCAGATGGGAATTGTGATCACCATCGGGCATGACGTATCCAATGTTCAGGGCGCACAAGTCGTTGTTATTTCTTCAGATATCAAGACGACCAATATCGAATTAAGAGCGGCGCGGGACCAAAGGATCCCGGTGATCCGGCGGGCAGAGATGCTGGCGGAGTTAATGCGGTTCAAGCTGTCTGTCGCGATTTCGGGAACCCATGGGAAAACCACGACAACGTCCCTGATGGCAGCGTTGTTTGATGCGGCGCTGCTGGATGCGACGGTTGTCAATGGGGGTATTATTAACGCCTATGGGACCAACGCTCGTCTTGGGAAAGGGGAATGGATCATTGTTGAGGCAGACGAGTCTGACGGCAGTTTCACGCGGTTGCCGGCGACGATGGCGGTTGTAACGAACATTGACCCGGAACATATGGATTTTTATGAGAGTTTTGATCATTTAAAGGCGGCTTTTGTTGATTTTGTTGAGCGTATTCCTTTTTATGGTTTAGGGATTATGTGTCTGGACCATCCGGAGGTGCGGGCGCTCCTCCCTCAATTATCAGACCGGCGCATAATGACCTATGGGTTTACAGAAGATGCAAATGTGCGTGGGGTTAATCTGCGCCAAACGTCAGAAGGAACGACGTTTGATGTGGACATTGCAACGCCCACGGCGCTTGCCCATCGGGCTTTAGCGCGGGGGTCTGTTTCTGTCCTTCCCCGTAAGATAAAAGACCTGTTTCTTCCCATGGTGGGTCAGCATAATGTTCAAAATGCCCTGGCTGTGGTTGCGCTTGCCCAGGAATTGAGTTTTGAGGATACAATTGTTCGGCGTGCTTTTGCCGGATTTGCGGGCGTGAAGCGTCGTTTCACAAAAACAGGCGTGGGGGCGGGCATCACCGTTATTGATGATTATGCTCACCATCCGGTTGAAATTAAGACAGTTTTGGCTGCTGCCCGCCAGGCGACGAACGGGCGCATTGTTGCCGTTGTGCAGCCTCATCGGTATACACGGTTACACCATTTTTTCCAAGATTACATAACCTGTTTTGAAGGGGTAGACGCCCTCATCGTTGCGCCTGTCTATGGGGCGGGAGAAGCACCCATTGAAGGAGCGACAGCTTCCCGCTTAGTTGAAGCCATTAAAGCGTCGTCCGGGCTTGAAGCCCGTGAACTCGCAGATCCTGAAGGCCTTGCGCCCCTGGCCTGTTCCTTGTTTCCAGGTGGCCCGCGAGAGGGGGATATGATTTTGTGCCTGGGGGCAGGGACGATTACCCAATGGGCAGCCGTTTTACCTGAGCAATTGGAGGCTTTAAAAGCCTCCCTTACGAATCCCCTAAAAGCGGCGCAGTAATGGTGAGTTGGCGCGACCAGCTGCCTGTTGTTCGGGGAAGGTATGGAGTCGGCGTCCGCCTGGCGGAACAGACATGGTTTCGTGTGGGAGGGGCTGCAGATGTTCTGTATCGCCCCGCGGATGAAGACGACCTTGCTTATTATTTATCCCGTCGGCCGGAAAACATTCCTGTCTGTGTTATTGGGGCAGGCTCTAATCTCTTGGTTCGAGATGGAGGCATTTCTGGCGTTGTCATTCGGCTGGGACGTGGTCTTTCAGATATCCGTATAGAAGGCGACCTCATTCATGTTGGCGCAGGATGTCTTGATCGCACGGTTTCTTTGACCTGCCGAGATGCGGGCATCGGGGGTCTGGCGTTCCTTGTCGGTATTCCAGGGACAATTGGCGGCGCGGTACGCATGAATGCGGGCGCTTATGGTTCTGAAATAAAAGATGTTCTTGTTTATGCGACGGTCCTCGATTTGGAAGGGAGAGCCTATCGCTTAACGCCTGAAGATTTACAAATGTCCTATCGGCATACGGCTTTACCGGAAGGCTGGGTTGTAACCGGAGCGGTCTTGAAGGGAATTGGGGGGCAAGACCCCGCAGAGCTTGGTCAGGAAATTGATGCCATTTTGAGAGAGCGGGAGGCAAGCCAGCCCACCCGGGGCCGAACAGGGGGGAGCACGTTTAAGAACCCGGCTCATCAAAAAGCCTGGCAGTTAATTGATGCTGCAGGATGCCGTGGGTTAAAAATTGGGGACGCCCAAGTCTCAGAAAAGCATTGCAACTTCCTGTTAAATATTGACCAGGCCACAGCGAATGACCTGGAATCCTTAGGGGAAGAAGTAAGGCGCCGGGTCTACGAGACCAGTGGCGTTTCCCTTGACTGGGAAATTGTCAAAATGGGGTATGGCAGAAGCCAAAATTAATTCTATAGGTTAAAGAATAAAACGAAGAGGCGGGTAATGACAAAAAAGCGTGTAGCCGTATTGATGGGCGGATGGTCTGTTGAGCGAGATGTTTCCTTGGACTCAGGAAGGCTTGTCGGGGCAGCTTTGCAAGAGCTGGGACATGAGGTTGTATCGATTGACGTAACCCGCGACCTCGGCGCCTTGATGGCGGCCCTGATGCCAAGGCCAGATGTCGTTTTTAATGCCCTTCATGGGGTGGGAGGAGAAGACGGCACCGTGCAGGGGGTCCTTGAAGTTATGGGTATTCCTTATACGCACTCCGGCGTGGACGCTTCTGCAATTGCCATGAATAAGGTTCTGTCCCGAAGGGTTTTTGAGCAAGAAGGTATCGCCGTTCCCGCCTGGGAAATTGTTTCTCGGAAAGACCTTGACGCTGCTCATCCCATGCCCATGCCTTATGTCATTAAACCCGTTAATGAAGGGTCCAGCAGAGGGGTTTATATCATTCGCTCAGAAGAAGACTTTAAAAAATTTCAAAAAGAATGGGCTTTTGGAGAGACAGCCTTAATTGAAAAATGTATTGATGGCCGGGAAATCCAGGTTGGTGTTATGGGAAACCGGGCCATTGGCGCTATTGAAATCCGCCCCAGGGAAGCTTTTTATGATTATACGGCAAAGTATACGCTGGGAAGGGCGGAACATTTTATGCCGGCGCCCTTGTCGCCTAGCGGCTATGAGAAAGTACTGGAATTGGGGCTTAAAGCTCACCAGCTTCTGGGGTGCCGGAGCGTATCGCGTTCTGATTTCATGTACGATGAAGCGCAAGATCAATTTTATTTATTAGAGCTGAATACCCAACCCGGCCTGTCCCCTTTGTCGTTGCTTCCAGAAATAGCGGCCCATGAAGGGATAACATTTAACCAACTGATATCATGGATGGTTGACGAAGCCCGGTGCGATCACCAGCTTGATGACAAGATATGCGCTTAAAGGCCAAACCAGGACGGCGGTCCCGCCGGGCGCAGCAGAAACGGGGTTCTCCCTCTTGGCGCGTGGAAACAAGCATGCGCCGCTTCTGGTCAAATGTCTGGATAAAAGCAGGGTTCATCACAGGGCTATCCCTTTTTTCTTTGGGGCTGTTGTGGTGGGCAGAGTATCCTCAAAGGTTTGGCCATTTTGTGTCTCACTCCTTGGTTGCTGCAACGGGGCGGATGGGGTTTTGTCTCACAGATGTCCTGGTGGAAGGGCGCAAAAATGCGCCCGTTGAGAAAATCCTTAAGGTTGTGAGCATTCACCGGGAAGCCCCTATGCCATTATTGGCGTATGATCCTTATACCATTAAAAAACAGCTTGAGGAGATTTCCTGGGTTCGCCAGGCGACGGTTAAACGCCAGTTGCCAGGTATGATCTTTATTCAGCTTACCGAGCGTCAGCCTGTTGCCCTGTGGCAGCATCAGCAACGGCATTACCTGGTCGATGAACAAGGGGTTATTATTAGCAGTGATAACCTTCAGGCATTTGATAAATTACCGGTTATTGTCGGAGGGGATGCGCCTGTTCATGCTCCCCACATTTTGCATCTTTTGGAAAAATTTCCGGATGTGCGAAAAAAGCTCACGGCTTTGGTAAGGGTCGGAGGACGCCGATGGGACCTGCACTTAAGCGGGGCTTTACAAATCAAACTCCCAGAAACAAAAGTAGAAGAGGCGCTTGTCCGGCTAGATTTACTCATGAAACAGAATAAAATTAATCTGGCGGAAGTCTCTGTCATTGACTTAAAAGGCGAAAAACAAATGGTGGTACGCCTGTCACCAGCTGCCGCCATGAGGCTAAAAGGCAAAGGGAAAGAAACCTGATTCAACAAGACAAACAAGAATAAAGTCGTTAAACTATTTTTATGAATATTTTTAAAAATAAAGCCATCAAAAGCCGTCAAGATCTATTTTCTGCCTTGGATATTGGAAGCAGCAAGGTCTGTTGCGCCATTGCAAAGGTGGAAAACCGCCCTTATGAAAAAGGAGGCGAGGTTTTGCGTCTGGTCGGCGTGGGGCACCAATCCTCAAAGGGCATTAAAGGTGGCCTTATCGTTGACTTAGAAGCCCTTGAAGACGCCATTTTAAACGCGATCCACTCTGCGGAACAAATGGCTGGGCAAACAATTTCTGAAGTGTGCGTCAACCTTCCGGCTTCAAGTGTGCGCTCTCAAACTTTTGAATCTCATATTAATATTACCAACCAAACGGTTGATGAGACGCATATCCGCCGTCTTTTAACTTTTGGCCGGAATGCGCAAATTGCTGAAGACCAGCAAATTATCCATGCCTTACCCATAAGCTATTCCGTTGATAGGACGCACGGCATTCATGACCCGCGTGGGATGGTGGGAAGCCAACTGAGTGTTACAATTTATCTCGTGACAGCTCCCAAGGCGCTGATCCGCAATTTTCAGAATTGTATTGGCCGTTGCCATCTGGATGTGAGCGGCTTTGTCGTGACCCCTTATGCGTCCGGTCTGTCAACGCTCGTTGAGGACGAATTAACCTTGGGCGCCACCGTCATTGATATGGGCGGCGGGACAACAACCATAGCCTCATTCCTGGATGGGACGTTAATCCATGTGGACAGCCTTCCCGTTGGAGGGGGTCATATCACCAGTGACATTGCGCGTGGTGTATCAACCCCGCTGGTTCAGGCAGAACGTCTCAAAACACTCTATGGGACAGTTATCCTATCCTCCTCCGATGAGCGTGAAAATATTACGGTGCCCCAGCTGGGGGAAAACCAGGGGCAGCAAAGCCACCAGGTTTCCAAATCAACGTTGACGCACATTGTGCGGGCGCGGGTTGAAGAGATGCTGGAGTTGATTTGGGGCCGCTTGGCTGCGACAGGGATGGACCGTCTTGTTTGCCAGAAAATCATTTTGACAGGGGGAGGCAGCCAGCTTCCGGGAATACGGGAGATGGCAGCAACTTTGTGGGGCCGCCAGGTGCGCCATGGCCAGCCCCTCGGTGTTATTGGGGCAAGTGATTTTGCAACAAATCCAATGTTTGCCACCTGCGCCGGGTTGCTTCAATATGGCTGGCGTGACTATGCGGGCAGCCAAAATGCCTTGAAAATCGAAACAACCCAGGCCCATGTGTGGCAACGGGTTGCAAGCTGGGTTCGCGAGAATTTTTAAAGAGCTTCTTGCTTTTTTTCTTATTAAAACGACCGTTCTCAAATGGTAAATCTAACTTTTTCGTGTCCTTCATTCATGACCAGGTAAATATTATGATGCGCCTTTTTTTTCTTATGATAATTCTTTGTTACTCGGCTTTTGCTGACTCCCCTCAAATCACAGTTGTTTCGCTCAAAAAACTAAAAAAAATTGAGCCTTCTATTCACTACAGCGTCATTCATAAACCCATAAAGCTTCAATTCAAAAGATTCCCTCTCGCCTCTTCAAAATCCTCTACCTGGGAGGCTCCGATCTTGCCTCAAACTTTTATTTTACATGTCCCGAAAGGCAGGATTTTTTCTGATGGGGGGTATGTTTTGGTAAAAGAAAGATATGCGGTTTCTGAACTGTTATGGCCTTGGTCACCCTACAAAAAAGGGAAAAAAGCATTGAGCCTAAAGAATGCGAGTCCGCTTCAGCCTATTTCAGGCAAGGTTGTTGTTTTAACCCAAGAAGGGCACCGCAATTATTATCATTGGATGCTTGAAATTCTCCCTAAACTAGCCCTTTTAAAAGACGTTGGCCCTTATGACTGGATTTGCATGCCAAGGATGAATCTCCCTTTTCAAAAACAAACCTTAGCTATGATGGGAGTCGATTTAAATAAAGTCGTTGAGGTAGATCCAACAACATACCTTGAGGCAGATGAAATTATCGTACCTTCTTTTGTGTCGCGATCCTGCTATACGCCTCATTGGGTTGTTGAGTACTTGCGACAACATCTTATGCTTGGTCATTGTAGCAATTTCCAAAATAAGTTTAGTGATAAGGTTTTTATCTCACGTCAAAAAGCTTCTTACCGAAGAATTACAAATGAGGATGAAATCTTTGCGTATTTAGAGCCTTCGGGCTTTAAACGGTATCATTTAGAAGATTTAAGTATTGAAAATCAAAGGATTTTATTTTCTAATGCCAAAATTATTATTGGCCCGCATGGGGCTGGCTTAACAAATCTTATTTTTTGCCAACCAGGAACCAAGGTTTTAGAGATATTTCAATCTCACGAGGATGATACGTACTGTTACCTGGCCCAAGTTGTAGGGCTTGATTATCATTGCCTCAAGACAACTCAATTTGTAAAAGGTGGTGGCTATACGGATACATCCATTTCTTTAAGCCTTTTCCAGAGGGCTGTTGTCCCTCTCCCCCAAGACGCTAATCTGTGTACACAAGTCCGGGAGATGAAGGATAAAGCAAGTTTGAAGAGGGCTGTCATCCTGGGGCTTAGGAAGCCTTGGCGAAGCTTGCGAGCTTTAGGCTTCCTTAGAACCCGGGACCCATGTATTCTCTATGTGCTTGAAAAAACTTTAAAAATATATGGATCCCGGATATTAAGCTTTTGTAACGCTTTTGCTGCGCAAAAGAAGAACAAAAGCTAAATTCCAGGATGACAGCCCTTTATTAATCCATAACTCGGGTGATTAGGCAAAAGCCGTTGAGCTGATGCGGCTTACGGGCATAATTTGGCATGTGTCATAATTTTTGACTTTAAGACAGGCGGAACAGGCATGAACCGTTCAACGCCTTCTTGAATTGATGCGCGATGGGTCTTTTAAGAGGGACGATCCCATAAACCAGAGACCAACAGGGTCACGGGGGTTTTGATCGCATATCTGTTTTGTAAGGGCAAGGACAAGGGCTTCTTTTCCTAAGGCTTGGTAAAAATTGAAAAAGGGAAGGAGGATGTCGGAGCGGTACGGCATGAGCGCGATATGGTCTTTTGCCAATTGTTCCCAGATTTTGAAAGTTTCTGCATTAAAATAGGCAACCCTGTCAGGCTTGGAAGCAAGCTCGCTTAAGATATTGATAGCCACATTGTTGGCTAGGTAATTGCCTTCTTGGGGCAAACCCGCTAGATGATAAACAAGCTTTAGGGATTGTGCGACAAGGTCTTGGGGGTCTTTTTGAAGCTCTTCTTGAAGGGTCGTTGCGAGACGCCGTGCCAGGCTCACTTGCCTTTGGGCACCAAGATGCGCTTCCCATTGAACGTAGGGAGCTGTTGTCAGTTCTTTGACGGATTCTACCGTTGGTTGTATCTCTTGATGGTTGTGGTACCCCCAGGTTATGGCCGCTTGTAGGCTTGCAAAGAGCAGTAAAAAAGCTGCAAACCCAGGCATACTCTTGGGTTTCAATAAAAAAGGCCAAACGACGGAGGTGCGCTGCCTGAACAGGACGGAAAATGCCAGAAGGGTGAAGGGAACCGTTATCATAAATTGAAACCAGAACAAAAGTTGAACTTGATACGCCATCAAGAAAGCGGTTCCAATCAGGAAACCCTTTTGAGGCAAGGAATTAATAATTTTATACTGTATATACAAATATAAACTTACGCCCAGGATACCTACGGAGTGGAAGTAATTGGTGAGAATATTATGGGTATGCAAAAGGTCACGATGGACCAATTCCCAGCTTGGTTTATAATCCTGGCCATTAAAAATACTGACCTGGTCAATCAGGAACATATTAGAAGCAGCGATGTTATTAAATGTCCCCCACCCTTGGCCGATGAGCAGCTGTTGGATCCATTGCCAGCTTAAAGGGTCTGCTGTTAAATCAGCAAAAGTAACTTTGGATAACCAGGTACGGCTGGTAATTGTTGACAGGTGCCCGAGGGACTTGAGAGATTCTGGGAGTGCCTTTGAGACATCATCATAAAAAACAATCAATAAAGTAAGCGCAATGGATAAGCCAAAGAAGCTGAGGTGGAGCAGGTTCCGTTTCCAGGCGGGGGGAAAAAGCCAAATACCTGCCACCGAGAAGAGGGACAAAACAATTCCATAACCCAGGCTTTTATTACTGGCGTAATAGGTAACCAGCGCAAAAAGAGTCAAGGCAAGGATATCATACCCATATTTGCCTTTCAGGTTTTTGCGGATAGAAAGATACAAGGCAGCAAGGGCGATGTCGATGAAAGCCAGGAAGTCGTGAAAGAAATAAGGCGCCCATTGCCAATACCGCCAGTTGATCACAGGGGATTCCATGCCGCCAATGATGGTGAGGGCGCTGATGGCCAAGCCAACCATAAAAGCGGTGAACATAATGATTGTCCGATAAGTCGGGATGCGTGTCAGGATAGAAAAATGGCTTACCATCATACCAGACGCGATGAAAGTCAAAGCGCCTTCAGAGATATGGGGAGAGCCGGTAAAGTCCCGGAAAGGGAGAACATGAAAAGGGGAGAGGAAGAGCGTTGCCATTCCCAAAAGAAGAGGACCCCATACAATGGGGAGCTGGAAGGTATGAGAAACCAGACGCGGATGGTTTTTCCCTAAAAAATAAGTCCACAGGCAAACAAGCGCAGAAAGGAACCAGAAGGCAATAAGGCAAGTTTCAAACTGGTTATAATATCCAAAGCGCAAAGGCGGAAGGCTGCATAAAGGAACAAGCAGGCATAGGGTTGCCAGGGTTACCCCTATTTTGCCAAGGGGCAAGGATCTGCCCTGGGGGTGAGGAGGCGAGAGGGAAGGAGCGGGGTTAACAACGCGTTTTTCTTTTCTTGCGGGAAGCATCACCAATCGCAACCTTTAGGGCAATAGAGTTTATTTGCCTTTAACTATATAAGATTTCCATAGGGTAGGCCAATCAGAATGATGCGTAAAACCAGCGATCTTGTAGACTAAATTTGTGCCTGATTCAGGAACAGCCGCAAAATAAGGAGCCAGAACGCAAAAGGGAACCTGTTGGTCTTCAAGGCCGATAAAATGGCTTTGCGGAATCTGGTTAAGGCGGGTCGCTTGGCTTAAGGGCGATAAAGATCCTGACAGGGAGGAGTAATGGTGATAGTTTGCCCATTGGACAGGGTCCAGGAGGGGGGCGAAAGTCACAACAGACGTGACGTCTTGACGTTGGGGGGCGATGAGCAGCGCTAGGGTTGCGCCGCCGGAATACCCATGAAGGGTAAATGTTTTGGCGTTCCAGGTCCTTTTGATCTGGTCAAAGGCGTGATGATAGGCGTCTACGGCTTTTTGGCTAAAGCGGTCGGACGTCCAGTCGAGCGCTGTGCAGCGTTTGTCCATAATATATTGGCACGGACGGGCTAAATAAAGAATTGAGTCAGGGCGCATGTCCGCAAGCGCTAACCTGAATCCCATAGGATCAGGGGGCGACGGGTCTGCTGAAATTGTCCAGGGATCTAGCCAGGCTTGGCCATCTCCCTCAATATAGACATTTACATGGGACGTATTTTGGTTTTTCCCCTGCCCATGAAGGGTAAAAGGGCCTGTTTCCAGAATAATAGTTTGGTTCAGAGAAGAATTTTTGGCAAGCTCTTCAAGATGTCCTTTGGGGGTCTGACACCCTGTTAAGAAGAAAGCGCTTAACATAAAAAGGGCAGCGCACCGCGCTGCCCCTTCTTTATCAAATGACAAGTGTCGCTTAGAATTTTTTGCTGACACGGATCATACCGCCGATATTTTGAAACTTCTTGCTTTTCAAGTAGTTTGCTTCAATACCTGACGTCCAGCCGCCACCCGTGTTGGCGTTCAAACCCAAACCGCCGCCAAAGGTACAGTGTTGGATGCTTGATATCCAGCTTGCAAGCGTAAGGAAACACGGTTAACGCTGTTGGTTAACCCAGCGACATTTCTGTTGCTTCGTTGGCCTGTGTTTAGGTTAAGAAGATCACCATTTGTTTCCGTATAGGACTTTTGGCGGTCGACTTTTGGCGGTCCGTTGCATACATGTAACCAAGCCGTGCCAAAAGGTTCCAATGGTTGACACGCTGTTTTAAATTACCAAACAAGGCGGCGAAATACCGGTCCGACTTTGGTGAGCTGGTTGCTTTTGTGCCAGATAAGGCATTGTCTGTATTGGAGCTTGGCGTTCCACGATCACGCTTTTTGTTAACACGGCTATAGCCGGCCATCACATCAACATCAAAGCAGGGGGAAACGCGGAAAGCAACGTAAGGTACCAGACCATAAGCATTATCGCGCATGCTGCCATTGTTGAACTTGGTTGAACCGTTGAGATTGCTATAGGTTAATGCCAAACCAGCCAGGACTTTATCATTAAACTTATAG
>JAJONN010000096.1 GCA_021323455.1 Alphaproteobacteria bacterium
TAGAACTCACGTTTGCGCGGGAGCAGTTGAATAAGGGGGAACGCATTGTTCAGACCCATTTTACGGTTGCCTTATTTGCAAAAAGCGATCTTCTCCCCAGGGCAGAACAAATCTTGAGGAACCTGTTTCAAGGACAGGAATGGCGGCTTGAGTCAAACCGATTTTTACATTTGCCCATGCTCTTGAGCGCCCTTCCCATGAGCTGGGGGCCAGGGATGGTCAAAACGCTTTCTAACTTGGGCAAGTTAAAGACCACCCTCTCTACAGAATCAGCCAATCTCTTGCCCCTTCAAGGGGAGTGGCATGGCACCCCTTCCAAGGCCATGATTTTGGCGGGAAAAAAGGGGCAGATCTTTACTTGGTCCCCCTTTGATAGCGCCAGCAACTACAATATTTCTGTGCTGGGTCAATCCGGTTCGGGAAAATCCGTATGCATGCAGGAAATTGTCGTGAGCCTTTTGGGATTAGGAGGGCGGGTTATTGTTTTAGATATTGGCCGGAGTTATCAAAAAATGGGGCAGTTATTAGGTGCCCAGTTTATCCGGATTACCAATCAATGTACGTTAAGCCTCAATCCTTTTAGTGAACTGGTGAAAATAGGAGAAAACGACCAGGATTACCGTAATAACCTGACCATGATCCGCCAGGTTTTAATCAGTATGCTATCCCCTTCAGGGACATTGGAAGATTTAGAAAATTCTTATCTCGAAATGGCCCTGGACGTTGTGACGTCCCAAAAAGGCCCTGATGCGGAAGTGTCTGATGTGGCTACCTGGTTCCTGGAGCATGCTGACCCGCGTGCTAATGATATGGGTACCCGCCTCTACAGTTTTACCAAAGATGGCATTTATGGGAAGTTCTTTGCTGGAAAATCCACGATCAGCTTTTCCAATCGCCTTATTATCGTTGAGTTTGAAGATATCAAGGAGAACAAGGAGCTTTCCGCCGTTATCCTTCAAACCTTGATTGCCAATATCTCTTCCATTGTTTATCGCGGGGACCGCAAAACAAAATCCGCCCTTCTCATTGATGAATGTTGGGAATTTATCAAGGGGAAAGCGGGAGAAGCGTTGATTGAAGGGGCCAGCCGGACGTTCCGTAAGTATGAGTGGCTTTTGTTGATGGGCAGTCAAAACGCAGAAGACTTTCACAAGTCCCTTGCTGCCAAAGCTGCCTTTAATAACTCTGCCTGGAAATTTTACTTAAGCCAGTCCAATGAAGCTTTCAAGGCATTCGAGAAGGAAGGGTTAATCACCTCTCCTGCCATGCTCAGCCTTCTGCGCACGATCAAGATGAACCCTGGGAAATACGGGGAATCCATGATTGTGAGTGATTCGGGATATGCCGTGGGAAGGCTCATCCTGGATCCATTTTCATCTCTTCTCTACTCCACCAAGGCGGGAGAGTTTAGCGCCGTTGAAGGCCTCGTTAACCAGGGGGTTCCCGTTGATGAGGCCATTGATCGGTTATTGGCGGAAAAACGTCTATCAGAAAGGCAATAAGGAATGAAGGAAAACATTATTTACGGGGTTTTTGGCGGGCTGATCGGGTCGCTTTACATGGGGTGGATTTTCTCTCCCAACCCTCCAAAATGCCAACACGCCTGTTGTCGGCAGGCTTGCCTGGCGACTGTAGATATCCAAAAGCTGGTCTCTAAAAAATCCCAACAATTGGCAGCAACATTTGTGCCAGAGGCACACATGCCAGGGACACACATGTCGGAAGCGCCCAATCCCGATACGCTTCTATCCGGGACACGTATGCGTTCTATTCAAGAGGCTGGAGACCGCTTGAAAGAAGGATTAAAAGCGTTTGCAACAACACAAAACCTCATATTGCTGGCCAAAGGAACCGTTGTTGAAGGGGACCTTCCTGATAAAACAGAAGAAATTTTAGGCTTGATTGAGAAAGGAGATTTTTGATGGCTGTTTTTTCAATGTTTACGCACCTTATATCGAAGGCCCGCAGGTCTTGCCGCCTGGTGTTTTTAAAAAATCAATGGGTAAAAGGATGTTGCGCCTTTTTGATAACATTGGCTGTGGTTTCGCAACTGTCAAATCATATGGGCCTGGTTTATAGCCGGACAAACTCCCTGCCGTATCACTTCTTTTTGAACCTGAAACAGGTAACACCAAAAAAGGGTGATTATGCCTGCTTTGACAGTGCTTGGTATGGAGGACGGATTATCAAAAAAATTGTGGGCGTTGGTGGGGATACCCTCTCTTACGATGACGAAGGCAACCTTTGGGTTAAAACTCTTCAAGCTAAGACCCCCCAGGCTGGGGTTCCCGGAGGCGAAGCCCGCTTGGTTGGACCTCTTTGGGTTGTGCGTCAATTAAAGATTGGAAAACACAAGAAGCACGCAAAAGATGGCCGTTCGCTCACCCCTGTCAAACCCGGCGTAATTCCTTATGGCAAGGTTTTTGTCTTTGGTGAGCATGAACGAAGTTTTGACTCTCGCTATGAAGAGTTTGGATTGGTTTCAGAGAAGGCTTTGCGAGGATGCTTATTGGCCTTGGTGTAAGTGAGTGGCAAACAGAATGAAGAGGAGATTTTTGATGATTTTGGCAACGGTTTTAATGATACAAGCCAAAGGCCCATGGGCTGAAGATATCCGTGTTGAAGGCACTCGTGCTGGAGACTCGCAGATCAATGAAGCTCGTATTGCAAATGCTCCCGTTATCGGTCTTGGGGTTTACGGGGAAACGTTTCCGGTGGAAGAGAAAAACCTGTTGGAAGTCATCAGGGCTAAACTTCAAGATTTATCCGGGTCCGGGAAACTGGAAGACCATCAAAAAACCATCTTGAATAAAGCCAAGGAGCAACTGAACCGCCCTTCAGCTGTCAAAGGGCTTTCCAGAACCAAGTTTCCCAGATCCTTTCCTTACGATCCATCCATTGTCGTCCCATATGATCTCAAAAATCACCAAGGCCAGACCTTTCATCGCAAAGGGACAAGGGTGAACCCTCTCGTTACCCATCGCATGAACTGCCCACTTTTGTTTGTGGATGGTGATGATGCAGAACAGGTTTTCTGGGCCATCCAGCAATATAAAGCTGCGGCAAGCCTCCAAATCATCCTGGTTCAAGGTGCGCCTTTTAATCTGTCCAAGAAACTGAACCTGCCCGTCTATTTCGATCAGTTCGGCGTGTTGGTGAAGAAGCTAGGCATTACTCAAGTTCCTGCCCGTGTTTCCCAAAAAGAAAAAACCCTCGTTATTGATGAAGTTGACCCTAAAGCAGGAGTCGATTTAACAGACCCAACAGGATCAAAATGACAACACCATACAGGATGACACTATCAAAAAATGGCAGTTTCCCAAAAGGGGTTTTGACAGGCAACTCCGGCTCAGGGAAAAAAGGCATGAATCTGCATACCAGGGCCACGACAACGGTAAAGCCAGCAAAGCAGATACCAAAGGTTAAAATAGTACTTATCTTAAAAAGAGGGATCATTGTATGTTCCATTGCCCTATTTTTAATCAATTTTTCTGCACCTGTCCATGGCAATTGCGTCGGTCGGTTTGTCAATCCGATTACGGATATTTGCTGGTCATGCCTGTTTCCCATAACGATTGGGGGTATACGGGTCTCTTCTGCCGGGGAAGATACGGAAAATCCCCGTGACTTCGTCTGTCGCTGCCCCTTAAAAATCCCCCCTTATGTACGGGTTGGCATCCCTGTGTCCTTCTGGGAACCTGTGCGGCTGGTGGATGTAACCCGCACGCCTTATTGTCTGGTCAATCTGGGTGGCATTTCCCTAATGGATCGAGGAGTTCAGGGGCGGGGAAGCGTAGCAAACAACTCTGGCAACAGCATGCGCCACAGTTTCTATCACGTTCACTGGTACATCTACCCGCTCATCTACTGGCTGGAACTTCTGACCGATTTTATCTGCCTGGAAAATGCCTCCTTTGATGTGGCTTACCTGACAGAACTCGACCCTCTGTGGAACGATGATGAGACGGGCTTTATCTTAAACCCGGAAGCTGTGTTGTTTGGCAACCCGATTGCACAAGCGGCTTGCGCTGCGGATTGCGTCACCGCATCCGCAGGATTCTCTCATGACTTCCTGTATCCGTTTACGGGAACGGTTTCTGCCCATGTGGGTGGCGTCCAGGGAAGCTTGCTCGCGTTGCAGCGCATGATTGCCAAGCTCCATCGAGAAGGGTTACTGCGGGGTTACATGGGTGTTGATGGGCTTTGTGATAAATACACCATGCCGATCATCCGGAAAACCCAATACAAAACGCAAATGGTATATCCCATACCTTCCACCGTTAACGGCTGCCACCCCCTTGGCCGCAGTGAAATGCTCTGGGCATCTGGCAAGGAATACCCTTACCAGGGAGAGGATTTTGGCTACCTGATCTGGAGAAAACGAAATTGCTGTCTCGGCTAAAAATGGAATTATTATCTTGATTTTAAAAGGAAAATTAAGGCTTTACATTGCAGGTTTTTACCTAGTGGCCGGGGTATTGGCAACCGGGGGAACAACCGAAAAGGCAGGAGCAGAAGATGAAACAGCCTTTGCGATCCAGCAAGCAACAGAAACCCAAAAAGAAGTGGGAAAGCTGGTGGGTCAAGGCAACGGCCAGGAAGACAAGCAGACTCGAGACCAGCATACAGTGCATGCACCCGCCTCGCCAGCAGCTCTGCAAGATTTTGAGGGAATGAAGGAACAGCTGGAAGCTATCAAGGCAAAAGCCCAAAACTTCATCAGCCAAGGGAAACTTATGGACATGGGAAATGTCAGGGCCGCTTGTCCCTCCCACCTGTTTACCAAAGATACGAGCGCCGAAGGAACCCTTGCCGGAGACCTTCATGTCTCTGACACTGTCCGGCAAGGGGATAAATTACCGGATTGGCCTTCAAAAGCTGCTCCCTCTTCTTCACTCGGTAAAGGGGGGGATATTACAGGTAC
>JAJONN010000029.1 GCA_021323455.1 Alphaproteobacteria bacterium
CGTGTTCCCGATGGCTCAGAACCTCTTGTCTTTGGTTCTGTCTTCTCTCAGCAAGTGACCTTGTACATATGCGCAACAGAAGCCAAAGCGCAACGGTTGATTGAGCAGTTAGCCATTGTTGTGCCAGAGGTGTCCCCCCTTCATTTTCCAGCTTGGGATTGCCTGCCCTATGATCGTGTGTCTCCGGGATTGGACGTGATGACCGCGCGTATTGATGTCCTCACAAAATTGGTAGAAGTCTCGCCGGACCAGCCCTGTTGTGTGGTGGCTTCTGTGGCTGCGCTCTTGCAACGGCTGCCGCCAAAAAGCGCTCTGGAAGGGCAGTCACTATGTATTCAGGTCGGTCAATCTTTAAGCCGTGACCACTTGCTCGCCTTTCTTGCCCGAATGGGGTATGTCCGCTCTGAAACAGTCCGTGAATCCGGGGAATATGCCGTGCGGGGGGGGATTATTGACTTTTTTCCCACAGGTGTCTCTGATCCTGTTCGCATTGATTTCTTTGGTGATGAGGTTGACCACTTAAGAACCTTTGACGCAATGGCCCAGACCACCTTAAGTTCCTTGGACACGGTTGTTTTAAAGCCCGTCAGCGAGTTGACCTTGACGCCAGAAGGCATTAGCCATTTTCGCACCCGATATCGCGAACTCTTTGGAGCAGCCGCGAGCGATCCTTTATATGAGTCCATATCGGCAGGTCGAAAATATGGAGGAATGGAGCATTGGCTTCCCTTGTTTTTTCCCAAATGCGAGACGTTGCTGGATTACATGCCTGAAGGGACGCGTGTTTACATTGAGGAGGGAGCTGAAGGGGCTGTATCTGCGCGCCTTGAAACCATAGCAGACTACTATCAAGCGCGGACAACGCCCGTTCCAGGGAACCAAGGCAAGACAACCTACCGTCCTGTGCCGCCAGAACTGTTATACTGGACGGCTGAAGATTGGGCAGCATTCCTGCAGACGACATCTTGGGTAAAGGTAACGCCTTTTCAAGTTGAGGATTCTGTCTTTGGTTGTTCTGTCGAAGAGTGCAAGGGGAAAATGGTTGCTGGCTTGGGAGGCGAAGGCAGGGGCCAGAGTATGGCAAGAAGCATAACGTTTGATGTTTTATCGCGCCATTTGGCAGAGGCGGCCGAGCGCCAGAAAACCATTATCCTCGCTTGTTTTTCAGAAGGAACGCGAGAGCGCCTGATGGCAATTTTACGCGAGCATGAAATAGAAGGGGTTCACGCTGTTGAGGCCTGGCCTTCTTGGAATGCTGCGGATATTTTTTCTCTTGTGTATCCCCTGGAACATAGTTTTGAGTTACCCGACCTTGTGGTCATAAGCGAACAAGACCTTTTGGGCGACCGGGTTGCAAGGGCTGTCTCTAAACGGCGGAAGGCGGATCAATTCTTCCTCGAAGCCGCTCACCTGGCAACGGGCGATTTGGTGGTTCACCGCGAGCATGGCATTGGCCGGTACGAGGGGTTGATGGCCATTTCTGTAGGAGCGGCCTCCCATGATTGCTTGTGCCTGATTTATGACGGAGGGGATAAGCTTTTTTTGCCCGTTGAAAATATTGAAATGATCACGCGCTATGGGGGCGACGGCGCGGCAGCCCAGCTCGACCGTTTGGGGTCTTCTGCCTGGCAGATGCGGAAAGCGAAGGTGAAAAAACGCATCCGGGAAGTGGCTGATTACCTGATCAAGTTAGCAGCAGAACGGGCCTTGCTGACAGGAAAGATCCTGGAGAGGCGACCTGCGCAATATGAAGGATTTTGCTCCCGTTTCCCTTACCTGGAAACAGAAGACCAGCAGCGGGCAATTGAAGAAGTTTTAAACGATATGGCATCGGGTAAGCCGATGGACCGGCTGGTTTGTGGGGACGTCGGGTTTGGAAAGACAGAAGTTGCTTTACGCGCCGCTTTTGTTGCTGTTTCTCAAGGAAAGCAGGTCGCCATTATCGTGCCAACAACCTTGCTGTGCCGTCAGCATTACCGGACGTTTCGCGATCGATTCCAAGGGTTCCCCTACCGCGTGGAACAAATTTCACGCCTGGTGACATCAGCCCACGCTGCAAAAATCCGCCATGATGTGGCGGAAGGGAAAGTGTCCATCATCGTGGCAACGCACGCCTTGTTATCAGACAAAACCCGCTTCGCGGACTTGGGGTTGTTAATTGTTGACGAGGAACATCATTTTGGCGTGAAACAAAAAGAAAAGTTAAAAAAGCTGTGTACGGACGTTCATGTTCTGACCTTGACGGCAACGCCCATTCCGCGCACCCTCCAGCTGGCATTAAGCGGCGTTCGGGAAATGAGCCTGATTACGACGCCGCCTGTAGACCGTCTGGCAGTCCGCACATTCGTGATGCCTTATGACAGCGTGGTCATCCGGGAAGCCCTGTTGCGGGAATATTACCGGGGTGGGCAAATTTTCTATGTAAGCCCGCGGCTGGAAGACTTGGCAAAATTAGAGGCACGCCTGAGGGAACTTGTTCCTGAAATTCGCATCATCACCGCGCACGGTCAGATGAACCCGGCCCAATTGGAAGAGGTGATGAATGCTTTTTATGACCGTGCCTATGATTTGCTGTTATCGACCAATATTGTGGAGTCGGGGATTGACATCGCAACCGCAAATACGCTTGTCATCCATCGGGCGGACCTGTTTGGTTTGGCCCAGCTCTACCAGTTGCGAGGCCGCGTGGGGCGAGGAAAGGTTCAAGGGTATGCTTATTTGACCTTGCCAGAAGGCAAGGTTGTATCTGCCAATGCGACCAAGCGCCTGGAGGTTATGCAAACCCTGGACAACTTGGGCGCTGGTTTTACATTGGCCAGTTATGACATGGACATCCGGGGGACGGGCAACATCGTGGGAGAAGAACAATCCGGCCATATGCGCGAAGTGGGGGTAGAACTCTACCAGCATTTGTTGCAAGAAGCGATTCTGATGGTCCGGGCAGAACAACAGCTAGGCGCATCGTCCGACCTTGCCGCGGCTGATTGTGAATGGGTCCCTCAGATTAATTTGGGTGCTTCTGTCTTAATACCGGAAACCTATGTTGCTGATTTAACGTTGCGGCTTGGGCTTTACCGCCGGATTGCCGCCCTGGATAACCGGGACCAGATTGATGCCTTCGCCGCAGAGATGATTGACCGTTTTGGCCCCTTGCCAGGAGAAGTGTCCAACTTATTTGACCTGATTGAAATCAAAGGGCTGTGCCGCCAGGCGAACATTGAAAAGCTGGATGTTGGGCCAAAAGGGGCTTTAATTGGTTTCCGCAATGACCACTTCCCGAATAGTCAAGGGTTGCTTGAGTTTATCCAATCCCAAAAGGGAACAGCAAAGCTGCGCCCTGACCATAAGCTCATTCTCATGCGTCCCTGGGACTCCGTGGTAGCGCGGATAAAAGGAGCAAAGCAACTCTGTGCGCTCTTGTCGAAGGTGGCGATAGGTGCATAAATTAAGGCTTTTCCCGCCTTCTGAGAGAATCCATATGGTGTGAGCCGTTTCTAGGGAGCATTATGAAGCGCGGGCACTTTTGATAAAAGACTGTATTAGGTTGGTAGGTCAGTCATGCTTGTACTCAAGTTCATTTTTAAAAGCTTAAAACCTTTTAAGGCACAGCAAGCCTTCTTTGTGATGGCTTCCGTGGCATGGGCTATTGACTTGTCACTCAGGCCGTATCTTTTAAAATGCGCTTTAGATTCCGTTGCTTTGGAAATCAATTTTGAAAATAACAAAATATTCTTCCTTTATATTATTTTGTATTTATTAATAATGATATTTATGTTTTCCATCGAAATCATTTATGAATATGTATGGATAAAATTTTTTTCTAGGTTTAAAGCCAACATAGGAAGTTTAATTTTTAAAGATTTAATTGACCAGTCTTATGCATTTTATCAAAATCATTTCCCAGGAGGTTTAGGGAATAGATTAAATAATTGCATCGGTTCTATCCCGAGAATCGTGAGAGCGATAAATGAAGATTTTCTTAGGCATCTACTTGCTATTATCATTTCAGCCTATACCTTACATCATATAGGCGCTAGGTATTCAATGGCCTTAATAATCTGGGTAAGCGTTTATATGTGTTGTTCGATCTTTTTAGCGCCTCTTGTCAAGGAAAGATCAATCATAGCATCAACAGAAGCTTCCAGAGGTATGGGATATATTATTGATATCCTCAACAATATGATAAGTATCAAGTTATTTTCTAGTAAAAATTTTGAAATAAAATCTGTAGATAATAATTTTAAAGAATGGGAGAGAAGTTCAAAAGACAGAGATATTATCTTAGTTCACCTTTACACACTTCAATCTATTTCTTACGTTATATTCCAGGTTATCTGTATTTATTGGATGTTGGAAAAAAATATCCAAATGAGCAAGCTTAATCTTGGTGATTTTATTTTATTCTTGTCTATTAGTTTTTCAATTTATAGCTGCCTCCTTGGCCTTACAGCAAAAATTGCTGATTATAGTGAAAATCTTGGAACAGTCTCAGAAGCGTTGAATACAATATATTCTCTTAAAGAAATTCAAGACAAGCCAAATGCAGAAACTTTAAAGGTTTCTGTGGGGCAAATAAACTTCAAGAACGTCAAATTCCATTACAAGGGCATAGAACCCCTTTTTCATAATAAGTCTGTTGAAATTAAAGCCGGGCAAAAGGTCGGGCTTGTTGGCTACTCGGGGAGTGGAAAGTCAACTTTCGTGAATCTTATCCTCAGGCTTTACGACATAACGGGAGGCGCTATTCTCATTGATGGTCAAGACATCCGGGATGTTACCCAGGATTCTTTGCGTGCCAATATTGCCATGATTCCCCAAGATCCCTCGTTGTTTCACAGAAGCCTGATGGACAATATTCGTTATGGCAAGATAGAGGCGACTGAAACGGAGGTGATAGAAGCTGCTAAAAAAGCCCATGCTCATGAGTTTATCACAAAGCTTCCGCAAAGGTATGATTCACTTGTTGGTGAGCGTGGCATAAAACTTTCAGGAGGACAGCGTCAGCGTATTGCCATCGCCAGGGCCATTCTTAAAAATGCCCTCATACTCATTCTGGATGAAGCAACCTCCCAGTTGGATTCTGTAACAGAAAGCTTGATTCAAGAAAGCCTTTGGGAGCTAATGCAGGGTAAAACAACCATCATCATTGCTCATCGCCTGTCCACGCTTTTGCGCATGAATCGTATTCTTGTGTTTGATAAAGGAAAGATCGTGGAGGAGGGAACACATCATGAACTTCTTGCCAAGAATGGTCTGTATAAACGGCTTTGGAAGGCGCAGGTCGCCGGATTCTTAGGGGATAGAGAGAAGGGGATATGCACATAGGATTTACAAATATTTCAAAGGGTGAGCCACGCTCCAAAGCCTGCTGGCTCTCCCGCATGGGAATAGAAGATAGGCTTTTGTATGGTCTCATGAAGGATACGAGAATTCTAGAAGAAGCCAAGCCTGTTGACCTGGCTTCAGAGTAACAGCATAACTAGGAAAATTCATTCTTACGAGGATGTGAGCCATATAATTTCTCATATATCTCAATACTCTCTACTATATCCGCTATTATAAGTTTAACAGATAAGTTTAGACCCTCTAATTCATTTTCTCTCAGGATCCAGGATATAAGCGCTGGTTCACCGCCTGTACCCCAACGTTCCGCCCACTTATCCCTTACCTTTTCCATCAGAAATGAGTTATAAACAGTGTCACATATTGGATCAACAATGTGATTCGCTTCATTAAACTCCCTTCTCTTATTATACGCGTCATGCAGCGCTTCACACTTAAAATATAAATCGATACAAGTTAAATGTTGAAGAGCTGGAGGCGTTAATGCTTTGGCATAATTCATCATGGCATTTAGTTGATTTTTTCTTATGGAAAATGCTTTTTCATTCATATCATCAGTCGCTTGGGATGATGTTAATGTTAGGGCAAAGAGAAGGCAATGAATAAGAAATTTCATTTATTTTAGCATAATTAAGTTCTCCTTTTTAATATTTATTATTGGAGGTATTGCCAGTATTGTTTTAAGGAAACTACCCAAAAATCATTATAGCAGATTCTGTCGCTTGAGTATAACGCTTACTCGACGAGACGAAATCCATTGTTTTCGTCAGTGGGTTCATAAGGTTTGCCTTATAAATTCAATAGATGACAACGTCGTAATAGCCTAAGTGATAAATTAAAAAAGGGGCACCATCCTGGAATTGAGCTTTTGTTCGTCTTTTGAGCAGAAAACGCGCTAAAAAATCTTAATATATAATATGCAGACTTTACCTATTTTTAATTTTTTAATTTGGCTCAATAGAGAGCCTGAAGGGGTCAATGGTACACATATATGCTCGTCTCTATTTCTCCCAAAATATTCTGAGGATGAAATTATTAATTGCTGAAATTGTTAATTATGGAAAAGTACAATAGCGGTAGCAAGGCAGATGGAAATAAGGTGGGCTTATAGAGATATCGCACTCAGGGATCTCTGTCGCCTGGAAGATGATGATGATAAAGCCACAGCCCTAGCGGTTGCTGTGGAAGGCAGAAAACAAACCCATGCTTGATGGAAGAAAGGGGCGCTCCACGGGGGTCTCTCCCGAGTCTCACAGTTGCCAGAGGTAAAGATATTGAGGATCAATCCTTAGCTCAATTAATTTCAACCTTATATCCGTTTTTATAAAATTGTTTTTTAGATATAAAATTTCTTCTTGAATCTTTATTAAATAATGTAATAAAAACTTATTTGTTAATTATAACACATAAAAGATATTTTTCATATTTATATATGGAAAATATTTATATGAAGTAATAAATTATTTTAAGAAAAATGGTTTAAGTAAAAATGGAAAAAAGTTTATTGAAAAATTTAAGTTTATTTGTTGTTGCAGCATTGGGTTGCTTATCATCAACCTCAGTCATTTTTGCGGCTGATGACAGGCCGGAGACCTCAAGCATATCAAGGACGGCAAGCCAAGAGGCGAGAGATAATGCACGCCGTTCGAGAGCGCACACAAGGAGTGCAGCCGCCGAAGTAGGGCGGCGCGAGATAGGTGCAGATGCCCTCGGACATAGGGTGAGCAGGGTTCGTGCAGAAGCAGGTCAAGAGCCAGTTAGGGTGAGAAGTCTTCTGAAGGAAATGCCGCTTGTAAAGAGAAGGCGCATGACAGGTTTTTTAACAAGAGAAGACTTTACTGACCCTACCCATGCCCCCGGACATAGGGTGAGCAGGATTCGTGCAGAAGAAGGTCAAGGGCTAGTTGGGGTGAGAGATCTTCTGACGGAAATGCCGTCTGTACTGAGAAGCTTCATGACAGGTTTTTTAACAATAGAAGACTTTATTTACCTTACCCAAACTTGTCCGAAAATAAGAAATGAAACAAAATTTACTGGCCTTCTTGAGCATCGTTATTTTGCAACTAACGTATTGGCAAGATTCCTATCAGCAGTTGCGGGTGGCAATTTACTGCGAGTAGAAGCATTTCTGGCTGCAGGGGTGCATCCTGATATGGAATTAGAAAGAAACATCTCTGGAAATGTATTGCGCGCTATCCATCATGCAATCGATATATGGAGACCAAATCATGACTTAGCTGAGGTCCTGTTCAGGTATGGGGCAACGCTAGATGGCGGCACCAGAGGAATTCTTGTTTTTAGAATTAATTATGGTTTAGACCATGAGCTTATTTCTTCTTCAACTTTTCATGAATTAACCCGTGTATGCGTGCAGTACGATGATCGACTTTCAATTAGAGATTTTGGGGCTGCGCTCGGAACCATCCGCCAACGTGAAGGGGCAGGAAGCGAACGTGCATTTGCGGAGGTGGTGCGTAGAGCTTCAAGTCAAGAGGCGAGAGATAATGCCCGCCGTTCGAGCTATATGGCTATGGAGCAGGCAAATAAAGGGTTATTGCGGGGCTTTAAATAGAAATAAGGCCTGTTTTTATCCGTAAAGGGCAGAAAAGGGATGCGAGCTTGCTCGCGTACCTCCACCTTCAATACCCAGTCTTCAACGCCCAGTTTTGCCGCAACAATCTAAATAGAGGTTCAAGGCCTCAGGTTTTTATATGGCTTTATGAAGGACACGGTTGAATAAACCGGTCATCCTTCAGTTGCCATAAAATCCTGTAAAGCCCCTGCTATATAACCGGTAAAGCAAAATGAGGAATCCAGGTTCGGGCACATCTTGACACGCATGAAGCTCAGAGCAACCTGGCATGGTCTTAACCGTTTGGCCAAGTGGAAAGCCTCAATAAGATGATCTCTCGGCGCAAAGGCAAGCCAGGTATCTAGATAAATAGTTTGAAGAGCGATATATCTCTCATCTGATTCCTTCAAAGCATGGTAACGGGTGGCGCTATCCAAATAGGATGCCAATGAGAAAAAGGGATGCGAAATCACCGCGTCGCCCCAATCCCCTATGGTAAGGTAGCCGTCTTTTATGAAGATATTGCTGTCATGAAAGTCTGTGTGTTCCAGGGTTTCAGGAATTTTGTAGCGGGATAACCTATCGCAAAGAGCTGAGAACCGTTGATATAGGGTATGCAGGGCCTTAATTTCAGCAGCCATTAAGCCCTCGGCCTGTAAAATGGCCTCTTGATTGAGCAGGGTGAGGTAGAGATCGGGAAGCTTTGCCAGCCGCCAATCGGGGACGCCTAGGGAGAGAAGGGTATCGATATGGCTGAGGGCTTTCTGTTGACGATTGGCGCAAAGCGTTAATGCCCTGGCCAATAAGTCCATTTGAAAGTCAGTTTTTAGCTTCTTGCTGAGTTGTATGCCTGCATCTTCCATGAGAAAACAGTTTAAATCATTGTTGATGGCGATAACGCTTGGTATGGACTCGCCATTCCACTTGGCAAGAGTTTTTATCAGTATGGGTTCAAGAGAAAAGAGAGACGCCATTTCTTTCAGGTAAATAAACCCTTTTGAGGTGGAAAAACGCGTTACCCTAGACCAGGGCATCGCGCGAATGAGTTCGGGTAGCCCCTTGATCGTGTAGCCGTTTGTGCTCAGGTAATTTTGGGACCATAGGGTTGATGGTTGGTTCATGACGTTGGGATCTGTACCCTTTAACATTTTAAATCTTTCGTTTTAGCCAATTTACAATAGGCCCCCTATCCTGAAAAATCCATCTATATTGAGCCCAGTCGTCAAGCAAGGTTCTTGTCCTCGAAGAGAAGGGCCCCCAATAATAAGGCTGCCCTACCGCCAGGCGTGCATTGAGAATCTGGGTATTGATCCAAAAGGAGCCTTAATTGGCTTTGTTAATAACCGCTTCCCCAATAGCCAAGGGTTGCTTGAGTTTATCTAATCTCAAAAGAAAGCGGTGAAGTTGCGCCCTGACCATAAGCCCACCTTCATGCGGCCTTGGGATTCTCTGGCGGCACGGGTAAAGGGGGCAAAACAGCTTTGCGCCCTTTTGTCGAAGTTAAATTGCGAATGGGGTAAAAATATACAATAAAAAAATTTAATTTTATATAAATAAAATATAGAAAATACTTGTAATCATTTTTTTAAACCCCTATATGCTTGTTGATAGAAAATCATTTTAATAGATATTATAAAGTTTAATATATTTAAAAATGGTTTTTAAAATTTAACGTTAATAGGAAAGAGGAAAAGTAAAATGAAGGTAAAGAAAATATTGCAATATGGTTTCGTAGGACTTGGTTTGATTGGAAGCGCCATATCAATGGATTCTAGGAGGAGTGAGGACAGACGTGATCCCTTGGTATGGGGTAGAGATGGCTTATATTGCATAAGTCCTGTAACGCTAAAAATCTATTATGATCAGGGTCAAGGAAGTGGGCATCGAACTCTATCAGGAATGCATAGGCTGCCAATAAGCCCTGCAGATACTGGTACCTATATAAATACAAAAACAGGCAAGGAATTACCTTACAGCCCATTTCGAGTTGGGAGCCCATTTCCACCGAGCCGTGAATTGATAAGTGAAGCGTTGGCTCACTTAGATGAGGTAAGGAGGGAACTTGCTGCTGGAGATGAATGGTGGATTACTGTTGAAAATGCAAGGGCGGAGAAGGCTCAACAGCGGGCAGAGGCTCAACAGCGGGCAGAGGCTGCTGCTAAGGAACAGGTTAAGGAACGGGCTAATAAAGAAATGGCACGGTTCGGAGCACTACTAGATGCTCAACTAGCCCCAGAAATAACTAACGAAAATGCAAGGGCTGCCAGTGTTGTTAACAAAAAATGGCTCTTTAACAGTAGCCCTAAAAATGGAGTTGCTGCTCCTAAAACGCTAAAACAACGCCAAGATGATGCTCTCATCAAAGCTCGCCTGAAAAGCCAGAAAGCCAAAGAAGCAAAAGAGAGAGCCGCTGCAAGGCAAGGAACTTTTGGAAGCAAATAGGTCATTGCTGATCGGCTTCTTGGGTAACCAGAAAGTAATCTTGGGTAGGGGAAGTTGGGAAACCAGCTTCCCCTTCTTCCGTTTTTGTGGAATGCTATGATCCAGCATTGGTTTGAGTATATCTCTAAACGGACAATCTCTCCATAACAGCAATAAAGAACCCGTCAACGGCATGGGCGTGGGGAGTGAGCTGGAGCATATTCCCTTTCACAGGGCAAGGTGTTCCCAGGACGGAGAGCCACACATCTTCAATGGGAACAAGGCGGAAATCGGGATGGCTTTCCAGGAACGTGTGAACCTGGGCGGCATTTTCTTCCGCGAATAAGGAGCAGGTCGCATAGACCAGGCGGCCTCCCACTGTGTTACGCTGTCCCGGTTTAACGAGGGCGGCAGCCCGCGCCAGAATTTGTTGTTGCTTTATCACAAGCTCTTCCAGGTCTTTTTCACAAAACCGGCGTTTCAGGTCAGGGTTACGACGCCAAGTTCCGAGTTCCGCTGCCGGAGCAGGGGGCATCCACCAGGACCCGATCAAATCTTGCTGTTTGGCGTTTTAGCCATTTGAGGGTTGCTTCTTCTCCAAGGGCGCGGAACTCGACATTGTTGGCTCCCGCCCGGCGCAAGCGTTCGCGGGACCGGGTAAGGCGCCACGCTGCCACATCTGTTGCCACAATGCGGCCTCGGTTTTGCATGGTTGCGGCCATGGCAAGGGTTTTTCCCCCAGCCCCGGCACAAAAGTCCATGACGGCCATGCCAGGCTGGGCGTCCGTTAGAAGCGCTAGGAGCTGCGACCCTTCATCCTGAACCTCAATGTCCCCTCTTTTCCACAAATCATGTCCGGATAGCGGGCGGCGCTCAACCAGGCGGATGCCAAGAGGTGACCAGGGCGTAGGTGTTGCGTTAAACCCTTCACCCTGGAGTTGTCTCATAACAGCTTCTCGGGTCGTTTTTAATGTATTAACCCGTAAATCCAGGGGAGCCGGTTGGTTCAAGGCGTTGATTGCGTCCTCCAGATCATTCTCGAATGTGGCTTCCAGGCGAGGCAAAACCCAGGCCGGTATATTAAGCCGAGCGGGCAGGGGCATGGTTTCTGGCTTGAGGCGGGCCATCTCTCTCAAAAGAAGAAGCTCTAAGGAGGACAAGGGTTCCATGCCAAACTTGTCAGCAGAACCCTCTTTTTGGCATAAGGCTTGAATTTGGGCCACAGAGAGGTTCTGGATTTTGTGGGCATAAGCCAGAACCAGAAACCGCCCCCAATCGGGCTTATTGGGGCGAATACCAGCCAAATACCAGGCAAGCTCTTCATAACGGCGTAGGATTTGATAAATGATCTCGGAGATAACGCGGCGGTCTGTTGACCCCATATACCGGCATTGGCGATAATAGGCCGTCACGACACTATCAGCGGGAGCGGGGGTCGCTAAAATCTTGTCTAATAGCGTGATTGCCGCTTGAAGGCGCGCGCCTTGCTTCATGAGGCCATAGCTCCGCGATAGGGAAGGGGGTCTTGGTGGATAATGATTTCTGCATGGGGGAAAGCCTCCTGAAGGGCAAGTTCCACCGTGTTCGCCACGTCATGAGCTTCCAGGAGGGACAATTTTTCATCCATATCCAAGTGCATTTGGATAAAATCCTGTAAACCCGCAGACCGGGTCCGCAAATCATGAACCCCCCACACACGCGGGTCCTTGAGCGCAATTTCCATGATCCGTAACCGCGCCTTGTCTGGCAGTTCCCGGTCCATCAAGACATCCAGGGATCGGCGGCCAATAGACCACGAAGTATAGAGGATGTATCCGGCAATACCGGCCCCGACCAGGGAGTCCAGGCGTGTCCAGCCCAGAAGGACAGAAACGTTCAGGGATATTAAAACGCCAATATTGGTGTACAAGTCCCCCACATAGTGAAGGGAGTCCGCTGAAATGGCGAGGGAACGTGTTTGTTTGATCACATATCGCTGGTAAAGGACCAGGAGCAAGGTCAAGACGATGGCGATCAGCATGACAATGCTGCCTGTTCCGCTTTCCTGGAGAGGGCGTGGGCTGACGAGGCGGTGGAGAGCGTCTATGATCAACCAAACCGCGGATCCCGCAATGAAAGCAGATTGACCGAGTCCGCCCAGCGCTTCGGCTTTCCCATGGCCAAAGCGATGTTCCGCATCGGCAGGTTTTAAGGCTTGCCTGACAACCAGCAAATTCATGATCGACGTCACCATATCCAGGAGTGAGTCAATGAGTGACGCTTGCAAGCTCAAAGAAGAGGTGAGCATCCAGGCAAAGGATTTAGCCCCAATAAGAAGGGCTGCCACGACAACAGCGCTATACGTGGCGGTTGTGATCAAGAACTTATGATGTTTTGAGATCCCCACTTGGGGGGAGGTATGTTCGGTTACCATGCGTTACCATCCAATTTTTTCCCATTGTGACGAAGGACGGGCTTGATGTCAAATTGCAACTTTAGCTTTCTCCGTCGGGATTGAAAATATTTTATTTAACATTAAATATCTTTATATTGAAATTGTATTTATGAATACTATATTTTTAATTGACATGTATAAATACATGTTAGTAGTTATGTTAATTATATCTATAGGGAGGCTGACATGAAAGGCATGACAATTCTAGATGATATGGTTTTGGAACAAATCGTTGGCGGGCATGTAGGTGGAGGCGGGGGAGGAGAGGTTTTCCTTCTTAACGAATCCTCCGATAAAGGAATGGAGGTAAATAGCCACGCTGCGCGAGGGCTTATTACCGTTGACTATACAGAGAACGCACCCTTCATTCTCGGGTTTTAGGAGAGGTCCCCTTACTTAGTTATATAGTCGAGTCAGCAGCTCTCAGTGCTGAGATGTGCTGACTCGACGATTAGCGCGGTGTCACGCAAGACATACTTACTTACACGATTAAAGATCCCCGATGCCCCTATTGTGACGAAGGGTGGGCTTGATTCCAAATGCCGCCTCTCTGTCTATTGTTGGACGGTAATTCGTCCTTACGGATTGCTGCACTGCACAGGTGAAAGCGGCAAGCCTTGGTTAACGGAGCGTTAACTTTACTCTCATATTATGGAGACAGAGACCCCTTATTGTTAAGTTGTTGGCGGTGGTTATAGAGCTAAACAATTGATTTATAAGGAACGCAAAAATATGAGGGTAAATTAATTAATGTTAGTTAAGAAATTCTTCAAGTTTCTTCTCTGTAACAAAGGGGCTACTTTAATTGAATTTGCTCTTGTTTTCCCCATCTTCATGGCGATCATTTTAACCACCCTAGAACTGGGGATCATGCTGGCTATTATCACGAACTTACAAGGATGCGTCCAAGCGGGGTCCTACTATGGCGCCTCTGGAAATTATGCAACAGGATCCACCCGCACGGCTTCTGCTCAAGCGATCATGATGCAAGGTGTATGGAGCGCTCTTAACCCTGCCAAGTTAGTTGTCACAATCCAATCTTTCCCTAGCTTTGCAACAGCAAGCCTCGGGGCTGGAAGTTCTGGAACAGGGAATGCCGGGCAAGTTGGCATGTATCAAATGCAATATTCATACAGTCCTTCCAGCCCTCTGGTCGCGAGTTTCTTTGGGACAACGAAAGTCCTAACGGCGACAACTTACGTCAAAAATGAAGAGGTTTTTTCCCAATGAAGGTATTGCGAAAAATCTCGCATTTTAAACGAGAATCTACCGGTGCTGCTCTCATAGAGTTTGTTCTTGTTTTGCCTTTGTTAATCCTCATTTCTTTGGGAATTTATGAAGGAACCAACTATATTATGGTGAGCCAAAAATTAAATGAAATTGCCTCAAGTGTTGCCAATTGGGTGAGCACCAAAACAACAGCAGCAGAAATTAC
>JAJONN010000097.1 GCA_021323455.1 Alphaproteobacteria bacterium
TTTTGTGGCAAATTCTTGAATGAGTTCTTGTTTACGTACCGCTGCAATCGACATCGGATTTTATCCTCTTCTTTAAAATATACTTCGTCATTATTTACTTAGAAAAATATTCCTGCACCTCATAGGTCTGGCTGAAATATTTTTAACTGTTTTAACGGGCTACCATGAACGCTCACCAATACTAAATGCCTACAGCAGTATCTACGTTAATGTAGGGGCAGCAAAACCTTAGAGGATCAACGCCATGATTACCCGTCATTTTATCCTTACACAAGGCGAATGATGGCTACTTAAAAACGCGCTTTGGGTAAAAATAACCATCCCTTTCTTTTGCAAGGGCTATGATTTGATCCGCTAGCTTGAGAACAACCAAAAACGAATGAGCTTGCTTCCCTGTGACAGGAATCCGTTGTCCTTGGCGGATCATCACCGCTTCTTCTACCGTCAGGGGAACCGCCGGGATGTCGTCCAGAACAGCCCCAAGAGGAAGAATTTTACGATACAATTCTGATTTATGCCCGAATTCACGTAAAGTTTCCAGAGAAATCGCATCATTTTGATGAAATTTTCCAACCCTTATACGCCTTAAGCGAGAAATATACCCTACCGTGTGGAGAACCTTTGCCATATCCCGCGCAAGGGAGCGTACATAGGTGCCTGGCCCACAGGTGACCGTGAAGGTCGCGTGATCGGGAGAATCAATTGATTCTAGCACGAGATTATGAATTGTTACGGGGCGTGTTTTCAAAGCGATTGCCTTTTTCAAATCGTCTAAGCTTGACGTGATTCCACCGGCTCGGGCGAGGTCATAAGCTCTGTGTCCCTCTATTTTAATGGCGGAGAAAAGGGGAGGCTGTTGAGGGATGATGCCGATAAACTGTGGTAAAATGGCTGTAATGGACTCGGCTGAAGGACGCTCCTTAGCCGTTGCAATGACTGTCCCTTCTGCATCGTCTGTGATGCGTTGTTCGCCCCAAGTCACTTGAAAAGAATATTGTTTCACATCCGCCACAGCGTAAGGAATGGTCTTGGTGGCTTCGCCCAGCGCAATCGGCAGGACACCTGTGGCGAGAGGGTCCAGTGTTCCCGCGTGGCCAGCCTTGGCAGCCCCGGTCAGGCGCCGGACAATCGTGCTGGCTTGAGTGGAAGACATGCCATAAGGTTTGTCGAGGTTAATCCAGCCGCTTAAGGTTGTGCTAGAGCGTGTCATCAATTATCCTCTTTTGGTCTGCAAATGGCGAGTTTCTGCGCTTCCGTTTCTCAAATACTTCTTTGTATTCTGCGATACGGTTCTCGAAACCCACCATTTTAGCTTCGCTGACCTTCGGTTCGCGTCAAAACCCTTCAATTGATGACACGCCCTGGCGCTCATGGGTTCCACCCCATACGGACGTTGTGGTGTATGGCAACAGAAAAAATGAGACCTTGCCCGATAAGTAAGGTTAATAGGGCCGTTCCGCCATAGGAGATCAAAGGTAAAGGAATGCCAACGACAGGCAACATGCCCATAACCATCGCCATATTAATGAAAACATATAAGAAAACAGTCGTTGTCATCCCAATGGCAACAAGGCGCCCGAATGAATTCCGGCTTGCCATCGCCACTTGGAATCCGTAAGCAAGCAGCGCACTATATAAGGCAAGCAGGGCAATACCTCCGATCAAGCCAAATTCTTCACTAAACATCGTAAAAATAAAGTCTGTTTGTTTTTCAGGTAGAAAATTGAGGTGGCTTTGGGTCCCTTGGAGAAAGCCCTTTCCCGTGATCCCGCCAGAGCCGAGGGCAATTTTGGATTGCGTGATATGATATCCAGAATTGGTCGGGTCATTTTCCGGGTTAAGAAATGTCAAAACTCGCTTCTTTTGATAATCATGGAGGAGGGTCCAAAGAGCGGGAATGGCTGCCAGGACGCTGCCTCCTGTTATGGCAAACTTCCACCACTGGACGCCAGCTGCAAAAAAGATCGTACTTCCACATAAAATCAGGATGATTGCTGTTCCCAAGTCAGGTTGGCGCATGGCAAGAAGCGTTGGCATAAGAATAAGGGCTAAAGGGAAAGCCAAAGTAGGTAGACGCCGAATTTCTTCCAGGGTGCGTTTATGAAAATAACGGCCAAGGGCAAGAATCAGAGCGATTTTCATGAGTTCTGAGGGCTGAAGCTGAATGATATAGAGATCAATCCAGCGGATGGCGCCTTTTCCCATGAACCCCATGACCTCGACACCTAAGAGGAGCAAGAGCGAGACAGCGTAAAGAGGGTAGGCATAAGCCATCCAGGTTCGGCTATCAACGAGCGCAACCACGAACATGATTACAAAACCTATGGAAAACCGAAGCATTTGTTTCCAAGCCCAGGGAGCCATATTTCCATTGGCTGCGGAATAGAGCATCAGGAAGCCAATGCTGGCAATCAAAATTAGTAGCCCAATAACCCAGGGGTTAATCTGGCGCAAGAGGGAAAGCCGGGAGGCAAATGGCATCATGTAAACCTGAATTATGGATTAAAAAAGGGCTGTCATCCTGGAATTTAGCTTTTGTTCGTCTTTTGCGCAACAAAAGCGTTACAAAAGCTTAATTTCCGGGATCTATGTATTTTTAAAGTTTTTTCTGCTCATAGAGAATGCATGGATGTCAGGTTCTAAGATTTTGTAACGCCTCGCTAACGCGAGGACTAACAAAATCTAACCCCCAGGATGACAACTAAAAAGGGTTCAAAGTTATCTTTAAACCGTTTTTTTACAAGCATTTTAACCTATAACTCGGACTCAAAATAAAAAAACAGATTAACTTTTAAAGAATTAATAAAATTTTAAAACTTTCTCTTTATAACTTAAAGTATAGCGCGGAAATTCCCCTGTTGGGGAAAATAAGGAGGCTTAATAAATGG
>JAJONN010000030.1 GCA_021323455.1 Alphaproteobacteria bacterium
CCCCCAATGAACCCGAACCCGCCCCGTTGCCGTTCCAGATGGGTCCACGACCGGACAAGGCGGCTACGCTGGTAGTTAAGGGCCGCGAGCTCTACCTGAAGGGACCCTTCAGCCGTACGCGCCCGGTTCCCAAAAATTTCAATGATCAGGCCCGTCCGGTCAATGACTTTGCACCCCCAGGCTTTTTCCAGGTTTCTTTGCTGAATGGGTGTCAGGGTGTTATCCATTACCATGAGGGAGATGTCAAGCGCCTGGACAAGGCCGCCAATTGCTGCCACATTCCCCTTCCCCAAAAGGGTTGCGGGAGCAACTTTATGCAACTGAATAATCTGGCTATGGACAACTTCCAGATCAATGGCAAGGGCAAGGCCAATAGCCTCATCCAGCCTTCCTGTTAAACTTCGGCCTTTTGGAAAGGCAGGCATTCCCTCTTGACTGGGGCGTGCCCGCAAGCTGATATGAACAACCCCAGCCCGCGTGCGGGAGGATGCGGGCGGAGAAACGTCAGCCAACAGGTTTAATCCGTGTCCTCTTCTTCCATAAATGTGACAGGATCATCGTTTGCAGAAGAAGAGGCAGAGCCTTCAAATAACTGGATGGCTCCTTGAGGCATAACCGTTGAAATCGCATGCTTGTAGACAAGCTGAGAATGGCCGTCCCGGCGCAAGAGCATCGAAAAACTATCAAACCAGGTCACAACTCCTTGTAATTTCACGCCATTTACGAGAAAAACAGTTAAAGGCGTTTTGTTTTTACGTACGTGGTTAAGGAAAACATCTTGAACATTCACAGGCTTATCGTTTGCCACTGCTCCTACCCCTCTTCAATTTATTAAAATTTTAGCCTTTTTTATGAATAGTACGAATTTCATAAAAGACCAAGAGGGGAAATTACATTTTTTCAAAGATTTTTTTCAAGGCCCCACAATTTTCAATAGAAACAAGTGTTGAGGATGGGTACTTAAATCGGCACCCCATCACAATGGGTTGGCATCCAGCGGCAATTGCGCAATCCCAATCCACAGGGGCATCTCCAACCATCCAAACGGACGGGGAAGCAAACACATTCAGGCTCTCTAAAGCCAGCAACAGAGGGTCTGCGGCCGGCTTATCCCGCGCGGCGTCACCAGCCCCCACAACCACGCCAAAATAATTCTCCCATTTTAAATGGGTGACTTCCTTGCGCAACAAGGAACTGCTTTTATTGCTGACAACCCCGACCGGGATCTTCTTCTCGGCCAGAACTTGGAGCAAAGCTTCCGCCTCTGGTAGGGGGTTAAGGCTCTGGAGGTTGTCCTCTTCCACAAGCTTGTAGAAAAAAATTTGCGCTTCTTTCGCTTTATCCCCAAACAATTGAGGAAACGCTTCCCGTCCGGAACGCTGGATATTGGCAAGCGCAACGTCTTCTGCCCAGGGTTCCAGCCCAAACGCAACCCGCGTGTCATTGACCGCGTAAAATATGGTCTTCCAAGTGTCAACAAGGGTATTATCCCAGTCAAACAATACGGCAGCAGGCGGTGAAGCCGCAGAAAACGCAAAGGGTTTTTGGCCCTTACCCAGATGGGGTTGTGAAGATATCACCATAGCTGAAATTCCCTAAAGCCCTTGGGGCATGTCATCAACGGATTCATATTTAACAGACGATACAGGGAACCAGGAGACCCTTTAATTTTCAAAATCCCCTCTTGCTTCGCAGTATACATCTTTTTGGTTGCTGATGACAGCTATTCTGATTAATCCTCCCCAAACAAGCCTCCAGGACTATAATTCCGGTAGTTTGGAAGAGCATTATTATAGTAGATTAAAGAGGGGAAGATACCTATTAACTTGATAAAGGTGCTTATTATGTCTCTCAATACGAGCCGTCTCGCCGACCTCCGCCGTTTGTTGAATGAATGGGGAGGAGACGGGTTCATCATCCCCCGCGTGGATGCTTATCAGGGTGAATATGTCGCCCCATGCGACGAACGTTTGGCATGGCTCACAGGTTTCACAGGCTCGGCCGGAATGGCTATAGTTTTAAAAGGAAAAGCAGCCCTCTTTGTGGATGGGCGGTATACCTTGCAAGCAAAAAATCAGATTGACCAGAACAATTATGAAATTTGCTCCCTGAATGATTACCCACCTTACACATGGTTAAAGGAACACCTCGAAAAGGGTCAAAAAGTCTTTTATGATGCGTGGCTTCACACGCTTCATGATAAAGGGCGCGCCCAAAAAGTATGTGAAGCCGTTGGGGCTTCTTTCATTCCTGCCCCTCAGAACCTTATCGACAAACTTTGGACAGACCGCCCGCCATCACCGCTTAATCCCGTTTGTATTCATGATATGCAATATACTGGTGTTTCTTCAGAAGACAAACGTCAACAGGTTGCAAAAACCTTACAGGAGAAGCGGGCTGACGCAGCCCTGTTAACAACCCCTGAATCTATTGCCTGGCTTTTAAACATCCGCGGAAACGACGTTCCTCATATTCCGGTGGCGCAAGGTTTCGCCATGATCTGGGCAGATGCCTCCGTTGATTTATTTATACACCCTGCTAAAGTTTCCTCAGAGGTGCAAAACCATCTCGGTAACGGGGTTCGCCTGGCAGCCCTTGGTTCCCTGGAAAACTGGCTTGGGGCTTTGAAAGATACCGCCGTTTTAATTGATCCTGCCTTTACGCCGCTTGCTTTGATCAAACCCCTTGAAAAATGCCGCCTGATTGAAAGCAGTGACCCGTGCACGCTCCCGAAAGCTTTAAAAAACCCCGTGGAAGCTATGGAGGCCCGGCAAGCCCATATCCAAGATGGCTTGGCTGTAACCCGCTTCCTAGCTTGGCTATCCCGCGTCGTGTTGACAAAGACCATCACAGAACTAGAGGCTGCTGAAAAGCTCCTGTCTTTCCGCAAGCAAAGCCCATTATTTAGGGATACAAGCTTTGGCACTATTTCCGCCTCTGGCCCTAACGGGGCCATTGTCCATTACAAAGCCTCTCCTGAGACCAATCGGACACTTGACCTTAATTCCCTCTATTTAGTTGATTCAGGCGGACAGTACCTTAATGGCACCACTGACATTACCCGTACCATCGCCATTGGTACGCCTACGCCCGAGCAAAAAGATCGGTTTACCCGTGTCTTGAAAGGCCATATCGCCCTTGCAACAGCGGTCTTTCCAATCGGCACGACAGGATCGCAGCTCGACCCCCTCGCCCGTCAAGCGCTTTGGCAAGCTGGTTTGGACTATGACCACGGTACAGGTCATGGTGTTGGGAGCTACCTGAATGTCCATGAAGGCCCCCAACGAATCAGCAAGGGTCCTTCCTCTGTTGCCTTGCAGCCAGGCATGATTATTTCTAATGAACCAGGCTACTATAAACCAAACGCCTATGGCATCCGGATTGAAAGCCTTGTCATGGTTGTTGAAAAAGGCATACCTAAAGGCGGAGAGCGCCCCCTGCTCGGTTTTGAGACCCTCACCCAGGCTCCCATTGATACCACTTTGGTTGATGTTGCAATGCTTACTCCCCAAGAACTTGCCTGGCTCAATGCCTATCACGCCCAGGTGCGCGAAACGCTTCTGCCTCATTTAAGTACAGAAGAAGGCGCTTGGCTGAAGGTGGCAACGAAGGAGGTTTAAGATATTCTTCACCAGATGGTTTGGTCCTGTGAATAGCGTTAGCGCGCTACCACTCATACCTAAACCAAACCGTTCCCATTTTTGGGGTGAAATGGGGTGGCACCTAACTTTTATGGTTCTTCTGAGCGTCTGCAATTAAAATACCCCAGTTATGCAAACCCATTCCGTATATTAAAAACACTCCACCAAGATCATTAAGATTGACAACTGCTGGCTGGTCAGAATGCTTTAGTTCCTCTAGTTTTTTAACGTCGCCAGCTTGATAGGCAGCTTCGAATTCATCTCTAAACTCTCCCCAACTTCGTTGATTCTTTCTAGAGTTCTCGGGCCGCGCGTGATCCCATTCTGGATGGGATCCACCTTCCGCTGCGGCTAGTTCTACTGCCGGTCGTTTGGTTTGTTTTACCCTTCCGGCTGTTTCCTGCCACACATTTCTGATAAGCCCACGTTCTACGTTAATTTTAGCTAAAAGCTGTATTTGAAGATTGCGTATAAATTCATCGGCATCATAACCCTCAGCATACGCTGCAAAGCCCTTAAGGTCAGGACCCACACCAAACTCCTCATGCATCCAACTGTTTGGATCCAGCATTTTAGCCATTTCCGTCTTAAATAGATCGGATTGGACAATTGATTGCACTGCCTGTGTGTTTGCGTTGGCATAATCAATTAACATCTGGCTACTTCGATGTTCCCAGAGATAGCTTTTGGCAAGTTGCTGTGCTTGCTCGTTATTGATAATAAGGTTTGGCGGATAATCGCCTAGGTCATCACCAGGAAAACATTCTTTAAGAAAAGGTATAAAGTTGATTAGGTATAAATTCAGCATGTTGCTTAAATGTTCTTTCATTTTTCCCGGTTCTGGAAGGATATTTTGCATAATTTGATCCCAACGTGAGTATAAAACGTATTTTGCAGGCCTACTTAAAAATAGAGTTTTAAAAATGGCTGGCTCTATGTTGTCTGCCCAAACCCTAGATCCCGCTGTGGATACTTTTCTTGTTATAAGTTCTTTCAGTTCAGATTCAAAGAGAGCTTTCTCCTCCGCAGACGATGCTTTGTAAGCCATATAAATATCAGTTAAAAATCGCCCTGTATCAGATAGATAATTTCTGCTGGCTCCTATATGGTAGTTTTTGTACTTTTCACTGCGCCACTTATGCAATGGTGCGATTGCATTGCTAGGATATTCTATGAATTGCAACATTGTCTGCATCATTTGATTAAAGAGCTTAGGATCCGCAGGAAAACGGTGCCCTTTTAGGGTATCGGTCTGATCACCGAATTTCTCACGCTGGGGCATCATACCACCCTGGCGATTAACCCACAGGCGGACAAGGTCCCCTTTGCCTAACCCAACGGCTTTATCATAAAAATTGAGTAATTGCTTAAGCGATACACGGTTATCATCAAAATTATATACGAACAGGATGGGATCTTTTATTTTGTCTATCTGATCCGGAAACATAATTGTTGTTAGGTGATCCGCTGCTGCGACGTTTCGTTGTGACCAATCGACCTGGCCAGAAAGGTTGATATAGCCATTAAAGGTGTGAGGATAAAGTTGACTGTGACGCACGGTGATACCACCACCAAAACTGCTACCCATCAAATAAATGGGCTTGTTCTTAAGGATGCTTAAGTCAGGACTTAAACTTTCTGGGTCGCTCTTTATGACCTTGAAAAATTTATCAATACTGCGTTGGATCCTGGCATATAGCTCCTCCGTAATTTGCCATTGAATTAAATGCCATTCGTGGAGATCAACAAGATTTAATTGCGCAACAGCTACACCTTGGCTCAATAGGACTTTGTGATGGTCTTTAATATCGTTACGCTTATAAAATGTACACTGACTACCAGTTTCCTCCAGCCTCTGGCCACCACCATAAACCTCAACAATAACTGCTTTAATTTTCATTTGAGGTATATATAAATTATAACCTATGGGATCTTTGCCTTCCTCTAGCGGACTGCCTTTGTTATCGGCAACCCCATCTTTGCCTGTGTCTTGGTAGCCATCATTATTATAGTAGAGGTTGTAAGGTGGTTCCAACCTTCCTTCGACTTCACTTGGTTCTGAATATGCTATAGGCAGATTGGACCGCAATAAACGATCAAATAGTTCTACAAGCTCAGGTGTAAAGTATTTACTAAGAAATGTACCCGCAATCGCTTCTGATGATATCATAAGTCCTTTGCTTATTTGTGTTGCAGCGACAGGATCTACGGCAGAAATGGATGTAAAATGGAAGCTTTCTTTTTCTAAATCATGCTCATTCATCGCAATAGCGTCTACCAAAAATGTAAAAAACATGAAAACGATTAATAACAATATTGATTTATATTTAAACATGATAATAACTCTAAAAAATATTAAAATTATTGTAGAGATTAACATATTATACTACCTAATTTCAATCTAATTTCTAGATGAATTTAAGCAAAGAGGAATTCTTGATTTTGAGAAACAGCTTATCAAGCACGCCATTAATCTTTGTTAGCAACCATAACCAGTAACTTATAGCATTACCAATTTTAAGTTGTTTAATTTTATCAATTGGACGATATTAAGAACATCCAGAAAAAATAAAAATCAACCAAGAAGACTCTTTATCTGGACCAAGGTCTTAGGCAAAACCAGGGAGACAAACCAATGCGGCGGATTATTTTTGGCCTTCTGGGAATCTTAGGGATCCTTTTAGGGGCGGCGCTTATCCTGCCCTTCTTCCTCAATATAAATGACTATAAACCCCAGATTATTGCCAAAGCCCAAGAAGTTTTGGGGCGGGATGTCCACATTAAGGGAAAGCTCTCCCTTTGCCTGCTGCCAAGCCCAGAACTCTCCATAGAACACGTCGGCATCAGTAACCTTGCGGGCGGAAGCCCTCAGGACCTGGCTCGCATCAAGGCGTTAACGGTGTCTGTTGATCTTCTCCCCTTGCTGAAAAAGCAAGTAAAAATCAAAACGGTTGAGCTACATTATCCTGAAATCTTCCTTGAAAAGCTTGCCGACGGTCGTGTGAATTGGGCGTTTACCCCCTCTACGCCTTCATCCCAAACCGCCCCTTCTCCCCCCTCTTCATCTGCGCCTGGTTTTGACGTCGCCCTTGATAAAGTGCTGGTTCACCATGGTCGCCTTGTTTACCGCGACAAAGGTAAGGATATTGAGGTTCAGGAAATTAATGCTTCAAGCAAATCAGACACTCTGCAGGGACCTTATGCTATTTTGGGAACCTTTAAAGCCTTTGGCCAAAACATTAAGCTGGACACAAAGATCGGGACTTTTGGAGAGTCTCAGGATGTCACTTTAAAAGCCCAAGTCGGTGAAGCAAGCACCCTACTCGAAGGAAAAGCATCCCTTTCATCCTTAACATTTACAGGCACCCTGAAAGCGTCAGTTGACCCTGCGATGTTTATGGCTTCTGGCTCTAAAGGCAAGGAATTTCCCCTTTTATCTGGGCCGCTTCACGTAACGGCTAACATGTCGGCAGATGCCACAGCGATCTCTCTTAACCAGACAAAGTTTGAAATCGGCTCTGCCCGCCCCACAGGAGAGGTGAAAGCCGTCTTCAAAGAGGCACTACAGGTTGAAGGGAGCCTTAGGGAGCTACCGGGACAAGGGGAGTGCGCCTTTACCCTGTCACCTTCTTCTCAAGGCTTAACAGGTTCGATCCATGCGACGGTTGCGCAAGCCAAAGAATTCTTAAATTGGCTTAATATTGAAACGAAAACAATGCCTGAGAATGTTCTGGGAAGTCTCACACTGTCAACTGACTACACCCTTGGCGATGTCATCCGCCTTAATAATCTCACCCTTATGGTCCGGGATGCAAAACTACAAGGCGACGTTTCCTGGCAATCGCAAAAAGGGCACCCTTTGATTGTTGTCGATCTGGAATCTCCCAAGCTCGAAAGTGTTTTTAAGGTCATGGGGGTCAAAGATCCAAAACCTCTTGGCATTGGCAAGCTCAAAGCCCATGCCCAATGGAGTCCTACCTCCTTCCATTTGACCCACCTCAAGGGACAATTGGGCAAGCACTTGAGTTTTGCAGGGCAGGTAACTGTTGACCACGCAACCATTAAACCAAAGGTTAAGGCTGTTCTTTCCCTCAATGCCATCAACATTGATACTTTGCTGGCTTCTCGGCAAACAGCCGGTTCTTCTTATCCCGAAGAGCATATTTTGCTCATTTCTACCAACCATCCCCCTACTCGTTCCCCTTGGTCGCATGCTCCAGTTGACTTCAGTTTCCTGGATAAGTTTGATGGAGACTTTGAGATCAGCGCTTCTCAATTGCGCCAAAAGGACATCGTGGTTTCTCAGCCAAAACTGGCTGCAACTGTCCAAAATGGCCGCCTGGATATAAAAGCCTTGACGGGGTCTGTCTTCGATGGGTCATTTGTCGGCAACGGTTATTTAACAGCCAGCAATGCCTTACGCTTCCATATGGCCTTAAAAGGAGCAAACCTCAAGTATCTCTCCCCCCAAGGGGCAAGCATCAAAATTGTTGGTGGCAAGCTATTCTTATCCGCTGACCTCTCGGCCCACGGGAGAAGCCTGTATGCAATGGTTCAAAACCTCAACGGCCCTGTGAATATCACGGCAAAAGACGGCGTGGTCAATGGCTTTGATTTACCCACCTTAAGTCAACGTTTGGGAAACCTCCGGGATCCTGCATCCCTTTTGGGTCTTTTAAATACGTCCATGGGAAAAGGGCAAACCCCGTTCTCCAGCTTTAAGGGAGACCTTCTTTTCAAAGATGGTGTTGGGACAATTCAATCGATGAATTTAATGGCTCAAGGAGGAGAAGGACAAGCCTCAGGCCAAATTGACCTGCCACGCTACCTTTTGGATATCCATGCGGAATTCCGCCTGACAGAACATCCGAGAATTCCCCCTTTTCACATGCGGCTGTCAGGCTCCATCGACAACCCTTCTCGAAAATTGGATACAGGCGCCTTGCAAAAATATATGATGGAGAATGTCTTTAAAGGCGTCATCGACAAATTGGGTAAAGGTCAATTCAAGCCTGCAGATCTTCTGGGGTCCATCTTAGGAGGCAGCAAAGGGGATGACAAAGCCGCTGCCCAAGAAGGACAACCTCAACAACAGCCAGACAAAGGTCGCCCGCTGGATAAACCTGAACAAATCGTCAAGGATATTTTTAAAGGGATTTTTTAACGCCGGAACAAACAAGGATGCCTCAACCTTCAAGGCAGCATCATGGCCATTAAGCAATCCTTAACACAAATGAGTTAAGATTTTCATAGACCCATTGCGAAATTTTAACCGAGCATAGGCCCATCTAACGAAGAGGGGTGTTAAAATGATCAACCTTTTTAAGGGAAAGCTATTCTTTACGGTTTGTTCCGACCGATTAAAGCCTTTCCTGAAAGCCAAGAAGCGCTCCCTAAAATCAAAAATTATCAAGCTTTCCAAGCTGGGGGGATCCCTTGGGGCTTTCACCGTTTCTCTTGGGATTGTTATCATTTGGGCTTTGTGCGGTCCCTTTTTTAATTATTCTGACACGTGGCAACTGATGATCAATACAGGAACAACCATTATCACCTTCCTGATGGCCTTCAGCATTCAGTTCTCCCAAAACCGCGACACCAAGCAAATCACCATGATTTTAAAGTCCCTCATGAAACAGAATGAAGATTTAAGGGATCAACTCGCCGCGATTGAGAAAGAAATGGATGAGGATGAAGATGATTAAGGGAAAAACCCTATAATATTAATACAAGAGTATTTTATGAGAAAAAAGAAAAAACAGTTTCAGATTTTTTAATTAAATCAAATACCAAGGAAATGAAAAAATAAAAATACAAATAAAATTTAAGGAGCCACCATCAAACCCCATCCCTCCTTACATGGTAATATATATTACCAGTACAGGGCATTGCTGGAAAGAATTATTTCCAGATGGCGAGAAAGAAAACCCTTGCATTTCCTGCTTTTTATTGCCTTCTCGGTAAGGATGTGATTAAGTAACCTGGAAAGACTAGCCGTTTATGGCTGTCCTTTCTTCCTTTATTTAATGAAGAAACTAAATTGCCCATGTCAACCCTTTACCAACCACAACCAACAGGAACACCTCCCCAAGAAGACGCCCCTCTCGTCGTTACTTTTGGGTGCCGCCTCAATACCTATGAGTCCCAAGTTATGAAAGATTTGGCTCATCAGGCCGGGTTGACGAAATCCATTATTATTAACACATGTGCGGTAACGGCAGAGGCGGAACGCCAAGCTAAACAAACCATCCGCCGCTTACGTCGGGAACATCCAGAGGCTGAGATTATCGTGACAGGATGCGCCTCCCAGATCAACCCGGCTTCCTATGGAAGTATGGCGGAAGTCAGCCGCATCATCGGTAATGACGAGAAAATGAAATTGTCGAGCTACCTGAAAAACACGGACCATGAACGGATTTTAGTCAACGACATTATGGCTGTCCGGGAAACAGCGGGGCACCTGGTATCGGGATTTGAGGGCAAGGCACGGGCTTTTGTGCAAGTCCAGAATGGCTGTGACCATCGCTGTACATTTTGTACGATTCCCTATGGACGGGGCAATTCACGCAGCGTCGCCATCGGTGAAATCGTGGCGCAAGTGCGGTCACTGGTTCAATCTGGCTATCAGGAAATCGTCATGACAGGCGTTGATATTACGGCTTACGGCGCAGACCTGCCAGGGGAGCCAACCCTAGGGCAAATGATCCGGCGCCTTTTAGCCCTTGTGCCGGAATTAACCCGTTTACGCCTGTCTTCCCTGGATCCGGTTGAAATGGATGATGACCTTTGGCAACTAATTGAACAAGAGCCTCGCTTATTGCCGCATCTTCACATGAGCTTGCAAGCCGGGGACGATATGATCTTAAAGCGCATGAAGCGTCGGCATTCCCGCAATGACGCCATTGCTTTTTGTGAAAAAGC